>SLIC01000147.1 GCA_007135845.1 Candidatus Brevefilum sp. | reverse complement strand
TGCCGCAGGTTCTGACTTCAACCAATGGCAAGCTGGTGGAAGCAATCGAGGCCCAGGATGGCTCATCTTTCTTAGCTTCTCTGTTTGAAAAAGCGCCGGGTCAGCCTCCCGAGGGAGATGACTGGCGCCCAGCTTTGTACCAATCGATGGGGCAGTTCATGGGCAAACTGCACCGTTTGAGTGTGGATTTCCAACCCAGCATGCCGCGCTATCAACGGTTTTCGATCACTGAAGATTTCGAGGCAATGGAGAAGGCCGGCCGTCAGTATTTACCTGAACAAGATAAAGCGGTTCTTCAGGCTTACCTTGATACAGTTGCCGCTATACAACAGTTGCCCCAGGATCCGACCAGTTATGGGTTGTGTCATATTGATTTCCATGGGGGGAATTTCTTTCTCACCGATAAGGGTGTGATCACATTGTTTGACTTTGATGACTGTCAATACGCCTGGTTTGTGTACGATATTGCCATGGCTTTGTTTTATGCCATTTCGCATGATTGCACCAGTGAGGCTGATTTACAAGAAGCAGATACTTTCCTATCTGCTTTCTGGTCAGAATATGTCGATGTTTACACCCTTGATCCCGCATGGTTGGAACATATTCCCCTCTTTTTACGGTTACGTGAAATTGACCTTTACATGTTGATCCACAGGAGCATGGACCTCAACCAGCTGGACCCGTGGTGTGCCAGTTACATGGATGGCCGCCGCGAGAAGATCATCAAAGCCGCACCTTATTGCGCGCTTGATTATGCTTCGATTGCCGGGAATGCCCTGTAGATATAGTTAATTTGACTGAATCTAAAGATACAGATTAGCAGTGATTAAGCATAGATTTTTCCCGCCTGATGTGATGTTATTTGGGTTGCCTGCTAAGGGCACCTCCGTCCGCCTCCACCACCAATCTCGATGGAGATTTGATCCTGCATAAAATCTTGAATGAAATTGCGTGCATCTTCGATAGGGATGTCCCAAACAAAGGTTGAGGCATCCATAAAGGGGTCATGTTCTCGACCTTGCACGAACATCGCATTCGGAAAGCGGAAGAATAACAGGTTTTCAGGTTCTAGTTTTGGCAGGAGGTTGATCAATTTGCTAATTTGAGCCGGCGATAAATCTGTTTGCACCCTACCAATAAAGGCATTCACCAGGTTGGGAAGGGCAGAAAACACATTGGGCCGGGTTATTTTCTCCCTCACGGCACACATGACCAGGGTTTGGTTGTCTGTGCGGGTGATTTCAGAATAATTGAGCCGGATGCGAGCAAAGCGCAAGGCTTCTTCACCCGACATGTGATGGTCACCCTCTTCGAATACCCAAGCCATGTGATCAGGATTATCGGTATCTGCACGACCATCCCAGGTGCGGTTAAGATAAATATTAATTCCATCCAATGCATCTACAACGTCGACAAACACTTTCATATTGATAACTACATAATGATCGACCACCAGCCCGTAATTGTGGGCAATGGTGTGTGCCAGCAAACCCGGACCGCCGCCTTCCCCCTTATATCTTCCTAAATATGGTATTCCATGGGTATAAGCCGTATTGATTTTTCCGTGGGTGATGTATTCATATTCTTCCGCCATCCCTGGAAGCTCGACCCACAAGTCACGCGGCAGGGTCAGAATGGTCACTTTGGGTGTCTCGAAATCAACCCGCACAATTCGAATCACATCAGCCAAACCGGAATAATACCCCGGGCCTGTGGTGTCGATCCCAGCCGCCAGGATGTACATGGGTTTTGGTCCCATATCGGGTGTTTCAGTTGGTTCAGGCGTTATGGTCGCAGTGGGGGTCGCTGAGGGGGTTGGTTCAATTTCAGTCGGGGTGATGTCGGTTATCTCAGGATCTGTTTCTGTAGGTGTGCTGGCTGCCGTCTGTGTTTCTACGATTTGGGCGATTGCTGTCGCTTGAATATCGATATCTCCTTCGATACTCGAGGAACCTGGCTCTGATATTTGCGTTGGAATCATTAGCGGCTGTCCTAAAGGCTGATTCCACCAGTTTACAAAGAGGATACCAGCGAAAAGCACACAAGACAGTGCGATGAGGAGAATAAGGTAACTGATTTTCTTAGACATGAGATTCGTAATTTACGTCATCAAATTTATAAAATTGGAGGCCTTCAGCAAGACAAGATTAACTGATTTTCTATCTCATCTACCTCCCACATTAAGCGTATTGTACTTCATCGCTCTTCAATTGCCAAAAGCAAAAAGAATTCCAATAGTATCAGGAATATGAAAACAATTGGTGATTTTTGTGCCATAAGGCGTTGCTTTGATTGATATTTTATTTCTGGGTATCGGTCCTGTTGTTTGGGATGTACTGCCGTCAGCTAGCTGGGTTAGGACTGGCAAAGCGGGTCAGTTCAGGGCTGGACAGGCGTGGGAGATCTGAGCCAGTTACCTCACCAAAGCGACGGTGGGATTCCCAGTCGGATCGAACTTGCTGGATCTCCTCAGGTGTACGGGCGACAAAATTCCACCACATCAGGATTTTGCTGGGGAAGGGCGGTCCGCCGATCAATAAGACCTTGCACCCTGTTTGGCTGGTAATTTCTAGTTCCTCACGGCATGGGCTTAGATAATAAAGTGTGTTTTCAGACAGCGGTTGCTTTTCTAATGTGCCATCACCATCCAGGAGCAAAACAGCATGTTCGAAGGTGGGTTGCAGTTCTAGGGATAACGTTTGATGAGGATGAACGATAACTTCAGCGCCGAGGATATCCGAGAAAAATAAGTCTGATGTGGACTCGCCATCCATCGTTCCAGCGAAAACTTTAACTGAGCCGCCCGGTAAGTCGAGATTAGGGACTTGTGCCAGATGGGTGAAGGATGGTGCCGTCTCACGATGTTCATCAGGTAAAGCGACCCACAACTGAACGCCATTTAACCTTCCGCTATTTTTGGGCGGTGTCTCTTCTGCATGGGCAATGCCGCGACCCGCCGTCATGACATTCACACCGCCGGGGCGCACAATCGCTTCTGAGTTCAAGCTGTCGGTGTGCAGCACTTCCCCTTCCAACAGCCAGGAGACGGTTTGCAGCCCAATATGAGGGTGAGGGGGGACGTTCATTGGTTTTTCATCGCTGAAACTGACCGGCCCAAACCGATCAAGAAAGCACCAGGGGCCCACCATCCGCCGCTCCCGGATCGGTAATGCCCTGGAGATTTGCAGGCTGCCTAGGTGGGTTTTTCGATTAGGATAGGGTGTTATTGTGGGCTTTTGAGAATCAAACGCACTGCATTCTTTGCCAAATTCATGACCTGAAGACATTGAACCACCTCCGAACCCGTTATCTTTTTCAATTATAACTTGTTACATTACAGCAGCGAAAAATGATTATTATGGGTATCAGGGAGATAAACTTCTCGATAAATCAGAAACTATACATTAACCAAGCCCCAAACCTGGGTGACTGCATAGCTGAAAATGATGATACGTGGATTGTTAACAACATCTTTGCAGATCTCAATGTTTTTATCAAACGCTGTTTCGGTTAATAAGCCTGCATCCAGGATTCTGTCTTTCATCGTCTGGGCAAACTGGACTAACCCAGATCGATAGGGATGCCCGACCGGCATCGCAAATATGGCAGTTCGGATTTTTATCGCTGATAAATTAGTTTTTGTGAACATTTGATATGTCCGCAGCCCAGCATTGATATCACCTCCTGATCGTTTGAACACAATGATCATTGCATTACGAATTGTGTCCCAAGCAGACTGGTGAGGGTAGCATTTCCATGTCGTCCAGTCCGACTCTTGAGACACAACCACGCCCCCGGGACGAGTCAATGCGATCAAGGAGTCCAGCAGCTTTTGGTCACAGCCCTTTTCGTTCATAACAAACCGCATATGGCTCAAATCGAATGTGTTTGGCTTAAGCGGGTTCTGAAATATATTGCCCTTGATGATTTCTACATTATTAAGATTTTTTCTTTCGACGAGGTCATTAGCCGCGTGGATATTATGTGGGTTTTCGTCAACACCAATGACCAGGCCATATGGACCAACTCTATTGCTGAGCGGTGGAAGCACGCCGACAGGTCCGCAGCCCAAGTCGAGACACTTCCAACCCAGGTGAACATTGATTGCATCGAAAAGTGTTTCAGTCTCGGGTAACCAGCTGTCGGCTTGGACGATCAATCGATCGACTTCAGGATCCATGGTTCTATCTATTGTTAAGTCCATCCATCTAACCTTTTTCTGATGGCAAATCATTACAATATACAACTAGTATTACCATTAGATAATTAAAGAATACCCGCGGGGTAGTTCGAATCCAAATTATTCCGACCGTAGATATCCAAATTAATCAATTGGGCGAGTTCATCGTGCTTTTGTAGTAATCAATTCAAGTGAGCGTGCAAATCCATGTTAAAATTTAACTGATAGCTGATTTCATCGGAGAGGAAGATAAATGCTTGCTCGGGTGTACTCTTGTGCTGTGATTGGCCTGGATGGCGTCGTCGTTGAAGTGGAGGTTGACACGGGCGGCGGTCTGCCGAAGATGGTGATTGTGGGGCTGCCGGATGCGGCTGTGCAGGAGAGCCGCGAGCGGGTGCAGTCGGCGGTTAAGAATGCGGGGTTTTACTATCCCCGTCGTAAACTGACGGTCAACCTGGCGCCGGCCTCGGTGCGCAAAGAGGGGCCGGCTTATGATTTGCCGATTGCGGTAGGGGTGCTGATCGCGACCAACCAGCTCGATCCGGGAACGGTAGAAAACACGCTCATCATTGGGGAGCTCTCGCTGGATGGCGGCGTGCGTCATGTCAAGGGTGTGCTGCCGATGGCGGCGTTGGCACGCCAGGCCGGGTATCAAACGGTGATTGTACCGGAGGTGGACGCACCTGAGGCAGCATTGATCCCGGGTATCACCGTCATCCCCGCGCCGACGCTGAACGCGCTCTTCGACCACTTGATGGACAGGGTGCCCCTTTCGCCAGCCGTGCCGCCCGAATATGACCCGGAAGAAGTACTGGTCGAAACCGACTTCAGCGAGATCAAGGGGCAGGAGCACGTCAAGCGGGCTTTGGAAGTGGCGGCCGCAGGTTCTCATAACCTGCT
>SLIC01000157.1 GCA_007135845.1 Candidatus Brevefilum sp. | reverse complement strand
TTATGCTCAAAAATAAGCACCGGATTGTCATCCCTTACAGCACTTTTGAGCAGACCTTTTGCGTCGTAGGCAGTGGAAGGTGCCACTACTTTGAGTCCAGGCACATGGGTAAAAAAGGCTTCAAGACTTTGAGCATGCTGTGCGCCACGCTGGGTGGCGCCAACAGGTGCACGCATCACCATCGGTACTGATACCTGCCCACCGGACATATAGCGTAGTTTGGGCGCTTCGTTTGCAATCTGGTCCATCATGCAAAACAAGAAATCACCGTACTGAACGTCAGCGATCGGTCGCATACCAGCTACGGCCGACCCAATTGCCATGCCGCACAGCGCGATTTCAGAAATTGGTGTATCAATTACACGCTCTTTGCCAAATTCTTGTGAAAGCCCAAGTGTTACGGTGAATGCGCCACCAAATCCGCCTTCAATATCAATGTCTTCTCCGATACAAAAAACGCGTTCATCTCTTCGCATTTCTTCGCGAATGGCTTCCCGGATGGCTTCTACAATGGTCATTTCTGGCATGATCTACTCCTTAAAAACATCCGTATACACTTCCGAGGGATCCGGCAGCGGGCTGTTTTGGGCAAATTCGATGGCTTCGTCTATCTCATCTTCCACGCGATCCTCTACCTGTTTTATTTCTTCTGGGTCGGCCTGATTGTGTTCTAGCAGCCAGTTTTTAAACCGCACGATGGGGTCCTTTTCCAGCCACACCTGTTCTTCTTCACGTGTGCGGTAACCGCGGGGGTCAGATCGAGAATGACCACAATGACGGTATGTCTTGCATTCGATGAGGGTTGGGCCTTGTCCGCTCCGAGCACGTTCAATAGCCTCTGCTGTACCCTCGTACACTGCCAGAACATCGTTGCCATCGATAATTATCCCTGGCATGCCGTAAGCCGCAGCGCGATCAGCAATATGATCTATCTTGAAAGCCAGATGGAAAGGTGTTGAAGCAGCGTAGAGATTATTTTCACAGATGAAAATCACGGGCAGGTCGTAGATTGCGGCTGCGTTGAGCGCTTCATGCCATGCACCTTCATTAGCGGCTCCGTCGCCAAAAAAGCACACGGTTACGCCATTGGTCTGTTGCATCTTTTGCGCTAAGGCAGCGCCAGCCGCAATTGGCACATTTCCGCCAACAATGGCGATGGCTGGAAACATTCCCACATTGAAATCACCGACGTGCATGGATCCGCCTTTACCTTTACAGCAGCCGGTGGCTTTTCCAAACAATTCTGCCATGATGCTCTTAATGCTTACGCCTTTTGCAATGGCATGGCCGTGTGGACGATGTGTGCTAAGCAGATAATCGCTATCCCGTAAATGAGCACAGGTTCCGACAGCAACTGCTTCCTGCCCGATGTATAAGTGCAGGGTGGATGGTATCAGCCCCTGCATATACAGATCGTTGACTCGTTCCTCAAAGCGGCGGATCAATATCAGTTGATAGAGGAAATTAAGATAATCAATTTTTGTGAGATCTTTTTCTTTTTCCATTTGTTGTTTCCAGGCGCAATTCCTTCAGTAATTTAAGAGCGTAATGGCGTTTTCAATCTAAATCGACTGATTTCGCCATTACGCCCTCGTTATTCACACAGCTAGGGGTTTATAGATCAAGGTTCTTGTCTGCATATTCTGGGTTAAATTCCTTATTGATATAACCCCAATACGTCTTGGGGCGCTTGCGAATACCCCATTTTTCAATGGCCACTCGTAACTCTTCATGATCGTTCGCGTATTCAGAAAGCTTGATGCCTTGCATACTTGCGTCCACAGCCTGCCGCCATGCTTTTGCGCCAGCTGTGTAACCCATTGGATGACCGAGCATGCCGCCACCCGCTGGGATGATCATATCAGGGCCAAATTCTTCCAGCAGCACAGGTAACAGGCCGGGGTACATACCAGCCGCAGGCATTGGGAAGGTTGGTTTGATGTGATAGAAAGGAGCCACCATGGATTGGTAATTTCGCGCGCATTCCTCTGGAGAGGAAGCGGGGATGGTTGTCCAGATGCAGGGAGAAAGCATCATGTCTGCGCCGCAAAGCCGGCAGAGTTTGGAATAGGTGGGGAAGTTGATGTGTTGCAGACCTGCCAGCATGTGGGATACGTGCAGCAGAATTGGCACATTGATTTCTTCATCTTCTGCCAGTGCTTTTAACGCTGCTGGACCGCAAGCATATGCCAGCAGCAAACCCTCTGCGCCAAGTTTGACCGCCCGCTTTGCTTTGGGAATTAGATCTTCGTAAGAATCGGTTATGCTCAACATATATGTCAGCCGTTTACCAGTTTCTTTTTCAGCTCGGTCGCATGCTTTTAATACGGCTTCTAAACGTTTTTCCCAGGGTGAGTTCTCCAGGTCGGCCAGCATTTCATCGTCCTTGGCAAAATCGGCACCACCTAACGCGGTTTGGAAAACTTGTTCGCCTGTCTGCTCGGGGGTCATGCCCATTTTCGGTTTGATGATGTGAAGGACAAAAGGCCGGTCATGAACACCTTTCTTTTCACGTAACCCCGGAATGCCGAATTTGGGGCCTTTAAAGCGATTGGTCACTTCTGGCGGGTAATAAACATCCAGTAGTTTAAGCTTATCACCAAATACAAAGGCATTGCCCGAAATCGTCAGCAGCATCATGGGTACACTCAGGTGAGCGTCCCATGCATCAATTGGAAAACCTAATTGTACAATCGCAGCTTTCTTATGGACGTTATCTGTCGGAATCTCATAGTAGCCCAATACTTTGCTGGTTAGTTTCTCTCTTACATCGCCTGTGTCATCCTTGACGCGCATCCAGCTGGATGTGGAACCTTCAAGCGCCATGCGCTGCACCTGATGCAGGTGTTCAATCCAATCCTGGTCAGGCAGGGTGTCTTCCATATAATAAGTGGCAACGATATACCGGTTATGGTTAACACTTTCAAGCATAAAATCGAACATATCGGGGTCAAATATCCTTTTCATCAGTTCTCCTTATTAAAATAATCGTTTCATTTGAAATATTGGCGGCATGTCTTAAGGTGTTTTTAGTGAAAATAGGTTTACCTTTTACAGCTCAAAGCCTGTTTAGACAGGTGGACAAGTAAAATATATCATGATTGTATATGACTGTCAAGGAAATTTTCTCAGTCAACCTTTTTTAAGTAATATTGACGAAATCGTGATTCGTGTGTAAAATAACACGTAAACTTGTTCGTACAAGTAGGCATCTTGTTAACTGGGATAATAATGGCTGAAAACATACTCAATCCAAGAAGAATAAATAAGGACCTCCCTGTACCTTACTACTTTCAAATTGTGCAGGTGCTGCGGGAATCAATCGCAGATTTGAAAGAAAATGAAGGCGAAGACAAAATCCCACTTCCATCTGAAACGGAGATGAGTGAAATGTTCTCTGTTAACCGTGGGACCATTCGTCACGCATTGGATATGTTGGAAAGAGAGGGATTGATTTACCGGGAGAAAGGGCGGGGTACCTTTGTCCGCCGACGCCGGGTTGAGTTGGATCTTTCTTACTTATGCTCTACCACAGATGATCTAAAAAACCGTGGTTGGGAACCTGCCACTGAGGTGATCAGCATTAACAAGGTTTCTCCACGCAGCCACATTCGAACAAGTTTGAATTTGGAGGAGGGGGAAAAAGTTTGGGAGGTGTACCGCCTCAGGCTGGCGAATAATGAACCGATCAGCCTGCAGCGCGCTTTTTACCCAGTCTATATGATGCCAGATCTAGTGCAAAAGGATTTAACCAGTTCACTTTTCCGCATCTGGCAGGAATCGTATCATATCCAGCCGCGTGATGCGGAACAAACCATTCGCACGCGCATCCCCACCAGCGAAGAAGCAGAGGTCCTGCAAACAACAGATTGTGACCCGATCTTTGAAATTACGCGGGTGACCTTTGATATTAACAGCACCCCGTTTGAATACCTGATTTCAGTTTGGCGTGGTGACCGCTACGATTTCTACGTTCGGTTATCAAGCCGCTGAGCGTTTATTTCTCAAGATTCTTACTAAAAACCATTGCTGGCATTCAGTTGCCCTGCCGTCTGTATCTTAGACGGTAGGATAAATTTACTTATCCCTTAATCCTCATAATCAGCCTCACGACTTGATTGATAATTTGTTCTTCGCAAGCTATTCAGAAAAAAGCTCAAATTCGTGTGTTCAATGCTAAATCACACTAAGATTTCGTGAGACCATGCTCGGTATAAGAACAAACGATGTTTTTGGGTGATTTCTTTTTGAATCTGGCTTGGAATAGCATGGACAAAAAAACATTTTTCGTTTAGAATAGTTCCGGAAACGTTTGCGGAACCAGCCGAAGATGATGAGGAACCCAATGGATTATCCCGATGACTTGATTGAAAAATTAAAACTTCAGGCCAATTTGATTCGGCAAGCATCTATCCGCATGACGCGTGCGGCTGGAAGTGGACATCCTGGGGGTTCATTATCAGAAGCAGATATTTTGTCCGCATTATATTTTCACAAGCTGCGGGTCGATCCAGATAATCCAGATAAACCAAATCGTGATCGAATGATCCTATCGAAGGGACATGCCTGCCCTGGTTGGTATGCAGCCCTTGCCTTACGGGGTTACTTCCCACAAAGTGAATTAGATACCTTCAGGCGCATAAACAGCCGATTACAGGGACACCCAGACATGATGAAAACACCAGGTGTCGATATGACTGCCGGCCCTTTGGGGAATGGATTATCTGGTGGGGTCGGTGTTGCACTAGGTGCTCGTATCCAAGAGAAAGATTTCCATACCTATGTGTTGATTGGCGAGGGTGATTTTCAGGAGGGTTGCACATGGGAAGCGATCATGTTTGCTGGATTTCATCGATTACATAATCTCACCTGTATTTTCGATTACAACGACTCACAGGTGGATGGCCCTGCTCACGAAATTCTGGAAGTTCGCCCCATCCGCACAAAATGGGAATCATTTCATTGGGAAGTTTGTGAAATTGATGGCCATGACATGCAGGCCATTCTTGAAGCACTGGATTGGGCGACCGACAACCAGGACAAGCCCACTGCCATCATCGCTCATACCGTTAAAGGCAAAGGAGTGTCTTT
>SLIC01000083.1 GCA_007135845.1 Candidatus Brevefilum sp. | reverse complement strand
TGGCACGGCCACGGCATACCCAACCGGTATTTCGATGGCTTCCACCTGGAACCGGCAGTTGATTGAGCGGGTTGGAATTGCCCTGGCTGAGGAGACTCGCCATCTGGGCTGTCACATTCTGGTGGGTCCCTGTGTAAATATCGTGCGTTCGCCTTTGGGTGGCCGTAATTTTGAAACATTTGCTGAAGATCCCTACCTGGCAGGCCAGATCGGTGTAGCTTATGTGCAGGGACTTCAGAGCCAGAGGATTGGTGCTTCGGTTAAGCATTATGCCGCCAATAACCAGGAAATTGAGCGACACCGTGGTAATTCAGTTGTGGACGAACGGACACTGCGGGAGATCTACCTGCCGGCATTTGAAACCGTTGTCAAAGAGACAAAGCCCTGGACCGTGATGTGCGCTTATAACCGCATCAACGGTACCTATGCCAG
This sequence comes from Candidatus Brevefilum sp., assembly GCA_007135845.1. Next base: position 4,664 of record SLIC01000083.1, on the reverse strand, counting down.
TGAACATGAGATACTACTGCGCAAGATTCTTAAGGAGGAATGGGGTTTCGAAGGTGTTGTCGTTTCAGACTGGGGCGCTGTGCATGATATCTTTACGCCGGTTCAAGCTGGTCTCGACCTGGAAATGCCTGGGCCGGCGCGCTATTTTGGCCAGGCATTGGAGGCAGCTGTCAATAACTGGCAGGTGGATGAACACTGGGTGGATGACGCAGCACGGCGTATGTTGCGGCTATTGTTCAGAGCAGGTGTAATGACGGAAGAAACGCTTCCTGCTGGCAGTGGTGATACCCCCGCACACCGTGCACTTGCACGTGAGCTGGCCTGCGAGTCAATGGTCTTATTAAAGAACAGCACAGGTCTACTGCCCTTTGATAAACAGGATCTCAATAAACTGGCTATAATCGGTTTGAATGCCAATACAGTTGTTAGTGGTGGGGGCAGTTCACGGGTGGATCCCCACCATTGGGTTACGCCCCTTGAGGGCTTGCGAGCTAAGCTGGGTAATTCGGTTGATATTGGGTATGAACCAGGTTATGATAACCGTGAGAATCCCAAAACAATTGAAAGAGAGCGGTTTACCCACCCGGATGGTAACATCAAGGGTCTGCATACAGAACTTTTCAGTAACCTAGATTTTTCCGGTGCGCCTGACTTAACCCGGGTGGATGGATGTGTAGAATTCTGGTGGGGCGGCAGCGGCCCAGCAACTGGGGTTGTTGATGAGAAGCACTTCAGTATCCGATGGCAGGGGACATTCACGCCGCCCGAAACTGGTGAAACACAATTTTTCTTGAGCAATACCGGTACTGCCCGAGTCTGGTTGGATGGAGAACTGATCCTTGAGAACAATATTGGGATTCAACAATCTTCTGTGATTGACCCTGACACGATGGTTGCCAAGAATGTGGTCAGGCTTGAAAAAGAAAAGGCATATGATCTGAAGATTGAGTATGTCAGTGGAGAGAAAAACCCCTTTGCCTTGATAGATTTTTCTTATAAGCCTGCGCTGGGCGTCGAAGGTGATCTGGTGGAGCGGGCGCTTACTCTGGCGAAGACCAGTGATGCAGTGGTGGTTGTTGCAGGATTATCTGATACTTTTGAGAGCGAGGGTTACGACCGACCAGATATGAACCTGCCTGGCGGCCAGGCTGAACTAATCCGTAAGGTGGCAGCATTGAATCCAAAGACCGTGGTGGTCGTCAACGCAGGTGCCCCAGTTGATATGCGTTGGGCTGATGATGTCCCTGCTGTGATCCTGGCTTATTACCCGGGGCAGGAGGGTGGTCATGCCTTGGTGGATATCCTGTTTGGCGATGTCAATCCCTCGGGCAAGCTTTCGGTTACTTTGCCTAAACGCCTGGAGGATAATCCGGCTTTTATCAGTTACCCTGGTTGGAAAGATGTGACTTATGGTGAGGGGATCTTTGTTGGTTACCGGTATTACGATACGAAGGACGTGGAACCCCAGTTCCCCTTTGGGCATGGGCTGAGTTATACCAGTTTTGCTTATCGAGATTTATGTGTACCCAAGGAAGTTAAACCAGGTGAACCTTGTAAAGTAACCGTGATATTGGAAAATGTGGGTGAAAGGGCTGGTCAGGAAGTTGTTCAACTTTACATCCGCGATAAGGAGTCAAGGTTGATGCGTCCAGCTAAGGAGCTGAAGGGATTTGAGAAGATTCATCTTGCACCGGGTGCTGTTACAGAGGTGACCTTCAACCTCCCGATGCGGGCACTCTCGTATTATGATCCCCATCAAGGTGGGTGGGTGGCTGAGCCAGGCGAATTCGAGGTGCTGGTTGGCGCCAGTTCACGAGATATCCGGCTGGAAGGGACTTTCGAACTGATTTCTTAGCAGATTGTCTTTAAAGATTATCACAAGCCTGTGCATGTTCTCTCTTGACCAGGCTTGTTTTTATTTTAATGACTTGGTGATAATGGGCAAATGGGTGTATTTACCAACGCGCTTGATGATCTTCCGCCCAGCCGATGGCATGTTCAATAAACAGCGGTTCACCATTGTCAGGCTTGAGCATGCCTTTGAAGGTCCCAATCATCTGGTGAACTTCTGACCCGATCACCAGGGCTTCTGTTTTGGCTACCCGCTCGTAGAAGGGGATGAACTCAAGATCGACACAATCTGTGGCAGTGGTAAACAAACGCCATGGCGCCATAAAATTATTCTGATCATATTTGAAAGTGATGTCTTCGCTGATTTTTGTGAGGTTTCCATCAACACAGAGGGCGTTTTCGTTCATTCCGGTGCCGTCGGTCCAACCAGCCCCCAGGTTGATTCCAACCAGCTTACCATTTGGTAAACGCGTGGAAAAGCTGGACCAATTCCAAAAGCAAGCGAAGGGCCACATGCCGCGTCCAAGGTCAAGGCAGGCAAAGGTATCCTCCAAGCCAAATAGGATTTTCTGATTACCCCATTCTAAAATCCCTTCGGTGGGGAGAGTGTTTTGCTTGCTGGTAAATTGAAAGCGTTTATCTGACCAGGGTATGACCACATTGAGCGTCTCATGGCCAGCAGGTTTGTGAACAAAGAACTCTGCCTGCAGCGGATTGCCACCAAATTCCGGGCAGGTGATGTTCAGTCGTGTGCCGCCATCGGTATTGACCATTGCAATCGACATAGCATGATCGTCATAATAAACATCTCCCGAAACCTTTGAAGGTAAGTGACAGCCTGTGCCGAAGGCTTTGAGGAGGGTTTTTTCAGTAAAAGATTTGGTATTGAAGTCGAGCAGGTAAATAAAGGGTAGGCCCAGGTAATCGATGTTGGATAAGGTCACTGAAAAGAGGTGGGTTGAGCTGACGATTGCCCAGTAATTCCAACGTTTTTTACGGGGCCAATTGCCTTTCAGGTTGCAGTCGTGCAACGGGAGGCGACTCCATCCAATAGCTTCAGGGTTAAGGTTCCCGTGTCGGTCGCAAAGTTTGACGGGTTTGGTCAGTTCAGGTTCATCATAAAGGGCATTCATGCAGGAGTCCTAATCGGGTGATGGATTATCACCAGGCCCCCAGGGGCGGTTGTTTACCGATTCTATGGTTTCGATTGAAAAGTGGAGGTTTTTTTCTGCTTGAGACAGCATTTTATCAAAAGCGGCCTCTAGAGGAGGGTTGGTGCTGCGGATTTGTGCGACGACATCTGCAGCCCATTGGATATAATCCCGCCGCCGGTCTATGGACCAATCTTTGGGAGGTGTATGGAGGATATCCTGGCAGTTGGAGAGCTTATCAGCCAGTTTGATAATTCTGGCTTCTGTGGAAAGCCCAGCGGAATGTAATACCTGCTGTTGTTTCCGCACCATCTTGTCCAGGGATTTATCGTCTGTCAACTCCAGCACGATCGAAAGGATCTCTTCTCCAAAGTGTGTGCGAATTTCGGCTTCGGTTGTGTTGGTGTCTTCAATGGTGTCGTGAAGGATGGCTGCGAGCAGGATGGTGATATTTTGAACTTTTCCGATGGTATAAATGGTCCGGACGACAGCTAAGGGATGGGTGATATAAGGGGAGGCTGGCTCATCTTTGCGGACTTGCCCCTGGTGTTTTCGGGTGGCAAAGATAATCGCGTCGATAATCGCATCAAACTGCAAGGAGTCAGGCATGATAATTTTGAAGGTCCTATCAAAATGCTGCGTTTCGAAAGGTGAGTTTCAGCAACTAATGCATGGATGTTGTTGTGAAGCTTTTTAATCCCTCAGGCGGAGTTCGATGATAGCGCCATTGGCGACCTTACGCATTTCAAAGTGCTGACCGTGTCCTTTAACCAGTTGGCTGAGCTGCCGGTGACCGTAGGAGCGTGGATCGAAACCAGGGTCGATGCGCCGCAAGGCAGTCCCCACTTCTGATAAGCGTGTCCAGCCATCATCGTCCGGACCGACCATATCGATGGCCTGGTTGACATTTTCAACCAGCTCACGTTCCTGAGGGCTCAAGTGATTGGTCTTTTTCCGCTCGCTTGCCGTACTGCTGCGACTCCTGCGACTGAGGTTTTCAGTGTAGATGAACACATTGCAGGCACTGACGAAGGCGCGTGGCGTATTCTTCTTGCCAATGCCGACCACCAGCAAACCGCTCTCACGGATACGGGTTGCCAGGCGAGTGTAGTCGCTGTCGCTGGAAACCAGGCAAAATCCATCGACCTGGTCCGAATGGAGGATGTCCATGGCATCAATGATCATGGCGCTGTCGGTCGCGTTTTTTCCAACGCTGTAACGAAATTGTTGGATTGGCTGGAAAGCGTGGATGTTTAAAATATCTTTCCAGGAGTTCATATTAGGTGTTGTCCAATCGCCGTAAACCCGGCGGATGGTCGCATTTCCAAATTTTCCTGCTTCAACCAGGATTTGTTCAATCAGCGAAGCCTGAGCATTGTCCCCATCAATGAGGATGGCAACCCGTCTTTCGTTGTCATCAGATTTTTCGTAGTTATTTTGAGTGCTTTTTGGCATGTTTGAATTATACCTAATCTTTTATGATCGGGTTTAATCAGAGTTTGATCGGCTTAAAGGGATTTGAAATAGTTTAGCAAGGTTTCATGAAACATATCATTGTTTATTTGTTGAAAAGTGTGATGCAGTTATCTCGAAATTGGTGAGATGTATCGTTGATTGTCAGAAAAATTATTTCGGTATTAAAAATTTCAGCATTCCAGATCG
>SLIC01000089.1 GCA_007135845.1 Candidatus Brevefilum sp. | reverse complement strand
AGCAGGATCAGCATTCGCTGTCCATCGAGGTGACGCAAGAAAGCCATCTGTCGTCCCTCGGCATAAACCGGCACATATTCACCGGTACGCAAAACCGCATGTTCCAGTCGCAAATGAGCATATATCTTGATCGCATTCCGCAGATCATGATCCCATTGAGACTCATCCCAATTGAAAGGCGCTCGACATTCAGGATCACGACCACCCATCATCCCGATCTCGTTGCCGTAATAAATACAGGGGGCACCAGGATAGGTCATTTGGAACAAAGTCGCCAGCTTGAAAGCGGCTTTTTTCCCGCTGACCATGCTCAGGAAGCGCGGCATATCATGGCTGTCCATCAAGTTAAGCTGAGCCAGTGCGTTCTGCCGTGGATAAATCTCCAAAAGCTCTTTTGTTCGTTGAGCAAAAGCCGCCGCATCTAATTCTGGTACCTCTGGCAATCCCATCATGCCAGCGATCATGGCTTCATCCCTGCTGCCAGCACCAAAGAAGCCAACACAAGCGGCGCTGAATTGATAATTCATCACGCCATCAAACATATCTCCTTGTAACCACTCTTGTGCTTCAGAAGGGATCTCACCCACCAGGTAAGCCTCAGGATTAGGAGCTTTGGTTACTTCACGAAATTGGCGCCAGAATGATTCATCTTTGATCTCAAAAGGAACGTCCAAACGCCAACCATCTGCACCATTTTCAATCCAATACTGGGCAACCCCAAACAGGAAATCCCTTACCCGGGGATTATCGGTGTTGAATTGCGGCAGCGCAGGCAAATTCCACCAGGCAGAATAGTTTGGTTTACCCTGGTAGGCATTCATCGGGAACCCATAAACTGAAAACCAATCCAGGTATGGCGACTTCTCACCATTTTCAAGGATATGGTGAAATTGAAAAAAGCCCCGGCTGGCATGATTGAAAACGCCATCCAGAATGATGTGCATACCGCGGCGATGGGCTTCTTCGAGGAGTTTGAAATAGGCTTTGTTGCCGCCGAGAATCGGGTCGACTTGATAATAGTCGAAGGTGTGGTAGCGATGATTGGCAGCCGAAGCAAAGATTGGGTTAAAGTAAAGGGCCGTAATCCCCAGATCTTGCAGATAATCCAGTTTCTCGTAAACCCCCAACAAATCACCACCTTTGAAGCCAAACCGTGTCAACGGGGAATGCCATGGCTCAATGTGAGTGGGTTTTTCGAGGTGTTCAGATTTTGCAAATCGATCCGGAAATATTTGGTAAAATATTGCGTTCTTGACCCAATCGGGGGTGCGGGTTAATTCATTCATCGTTATCAGCCAATCTCCTTTTTTAAAATACTCATCGAGTATGATGATAAGAAACCTTTAGGATTTTACCATTTAATTTTGTAAACCAATCACATAATTCCATTCCTTCAATCTTTGGATAAACTGACAATAATCCAGATCGCATTTTCCAGGACGGGAGAAACGCCTCACCAGTAACTGGCTTATATAATGAAAAACAATCGATCGAATCGCTTAAATTCAAGATGTTTGCCTAACGCCATAAAGTAACTGCAGTTGACAAGAAAAAACATGAAAGATATCCTTAGGGTGGGAATGGTTAGGTCCCGGTGGGCCTCCCGGTCTTCAAAATCGGTGTCGGGTCGCGTTGCGAACCGTGGTGGGTTCGACTCCCATCCATTCCCGCCTGAACTCATCAACCGGATTCAATAACGATAAATAAGCAAAAAACAATTTCACATTACCTCCATAAAATCAAAAAATATTACATTTTTTGACCCACCAGCTAACAAAATGAAAAAGAATGATGTTATAATAGGGAAATGAGAGCAAGAAATGCTTAAATCCCATCATTAGCCAAAGGATAATATCAAGTTTAGCCGCAAATCATTAACCGGCAATTATTCAAAACCTCACCTATTCTCACAAAAACGAAACCAGAGTCGTTATTATTGAGGAAAAAATTAACAAAATCTATGCGCATAAACCTTGAAGGGAGGTGCATGAAATAAAAAAAACATCTGTTGTTAAGCTGTTTGTTTACTAATCAAGAATAAGGAGAAAAATATGCACAAGAGAAGATTAATTCCATTAATGATAATGATCATCATGATCCTATCATTAGCATTGGCTGCGTGCCAACCAGCTGAACCTGCAGTAGAGGACCCCGTCGTTGAAGAACCCGTCGTTGAAGAACCCGCTGCTCGCAAAGTAGCGACCTTCATTTGGACACAGGAGTTTGACAACCTCAATCCACTGTATACCAACATGTGGTTCTCAAGCATCACACGACAAATATGGAATGCTTCTGCCTGGAATTTCGATGTTGATAACAACCCCAACCCGGTGTTGGTAACAGAAATTCCATCCCTGGAAAATGGTGGCATCTCAGAAGACGGTCGTACCATAACCATAACCTTGCGGAATGACATCGTATGGTCAGATAACACCCCGATCACATCGGCCGATTTCCTGTTCACATATGAAATGTACACCAATCCCAGCAATATCGTCGTCTCAGCTTACCCCTATAATCTAATCTCAGAAATATCTACACCTGACGATTTAACCGTTGTTGCAGTGTTTGATGAAGCATTCGTCCCCTGGGTCGCTAACCTATGGCGAGATGTTTTGCCAATGCATGTGCTCCAGCCGGTATTTGATGCTGAGGGAACCATTGACGCCGCCAGTTGGAACCTGGCACCGACTGTGTCTGCAGGACCCTATGTTTTTGCAGAATGGGAATCTGGCAGTTACACACGGTTTGTACGCAACGAAAACTATTACGGTGAACCAGCAAAAATCGATGAGATTTTCTTCCGCTTTGTACCGGATGATGCCTCCCAGGTTGCTGCTTTACGCACCGGTGATGGCGATTTGGGAACATTCATTTCCATGGCCGATATCCCTACACTGGAAGATGCCGGGGTAGAGGTGTTCGCTGTTGTCTCTGGCTACGATGAGGGTTGGTTTATCTACCTTGGTGAAGAAGCCCACCCAGCACTCTTTGATGTGCGTGTCCGCCAGGCGATCGCCCTATGCTTCGACCGCCAAAGCATCAACCGTGACCTCCTGCTTGGCTTAACCGAACCCGCTGTGACCTTCTGGGACAATACACCTTACGCCAATCCTAACCTGGAAGCCTATCCCTTTGATCCTGAAGCCGGCATGGCATTGCTTGATGATGCCGGTTGGATTGATACAACCGGAAATGGCATCCGCGACAAAGATGGCGTAGAACTCACCCTGGTTCATGGCACCACTGTTCGTGAAATCCGCCAGGATACCCAGGCAGTTGCCCAACAGAACCTGGCCGAATGCGGTATTAGGCTTGAAATCTTAAGTTATTCACCGGATATCTACTTTTCAAGCTACGGCGGCGGTGGACCACTGCCAACGGGCGAGCTGGATATTGGTCAGTTCTCCTCAACTGAGGCATTCCCGGATCCAGATACCAGCCGCTGGTTATGCAGTGAAATTCCTGATGACGAAAACCCGGACGGCATCAACGACCAGAAAATCTGTGATCCTGAACTGGATGAGCTTTTCCGCTTACAAGCTACACAGATTGACTTTGAAGAACGACAGCAGACCTTCTGGCAGATTGGTGAGATTATGTTTGAAAACGTTTACTGGCTGGGTGTCTGGCAAGACCTGGATACCTGGGCAGTCAGCGGACGCCTGGCAAATGTCAACATTTCAGGCGCAGATCCCTTCTACAGCATTGCTGAATGGGACATCGTCGAATAACCTACGCAATAAATTACTTGAAGCTGGGCTTTTTGAGCCCAGCTTCAAAATAATGCAATACTGGTAATCTTATAATTTAAGTATTATTAAATTCAACACGATATTGGAGGTGGCGTGATGACTCGATATATCATCCGGCGCATCTTGCAGTCCATCCCCCTGTTACTCATCATCAGTTTAATCCTGTTTGTGCTGCTCAACAGCATTGGAGACCCCTTGGCGATGATGGGCGGTAGAAATCCCACCCGTCCTGAAGACCGGGCCCGCCTTGCCAGGCAGCTCGGGCTCGATCAGCCCGTCACCACACAATACCTCTATTGGCTAATCGGTAATGATTGGACCATGGTCGATGTCAGCGGTGACGGTGTACCAGATACCCCCGGTATACGTAAGGGCGTACTGCGGGGCGATTTTGGCACTTCAATTGTCACCCGGGGTAAACCCGTCTCAGAGATCATCTGGGAAAGGGTACCAAACACCCTCTTGCTGATGATCCCGGCCCAAATTATCATTTTAACTTTAGGCCTAATCGTGGGCACTTATTCCGCATTGAAGCAATACTCCTGGATAGACAATGCGGTCACCACCCTCTCTTTTGTTGGTTTCTCTATGCCCATCTTCCTGATTGCCCTGATCAGTATTTATATCTTCGCAATTTTATTCCAACGCTGGGGATTGCCCAGCTTGCCTGCCAATGGCATGTTTGACCCACAGGTAGGAAGGACTGTTGGTCAGGTTGCAAAACACATGATCCTCCCTCTCTTCAGCATTGTGTTCATCGATATTGCACGCTACAGCCGCTATATCCGCAGTGCCATGTTGGAAGTGATGAGCCAGGATTATATCCGCACCGCTAAAGCAAAGGGGCTCAGGCGATACTACATCATTTTCACACACGCATTACGTAATGCATTTTTACCGATCGTTACGTTGGTAGGACTCGACCTGCCATTCTTGCTTGCTGGGGCAGTCGTGACTGAACGTATCTTTGCCTGGCCTGGAATGGGCAGATTATTCCTGGACCATCTTCAAAGGGCTGATGGTCCCGTTGTGATGGGAATTGTGATCATGCTGGCTTTCTTTGTGATCATGTCACAAATCCTGACGGACATAGCCTATGCAGCCCTCGACCCAAGAATTCGCTATTGATGCAAGCTTCACTTATGAACAATTTCAGTTTTACAAGCATCATCAGCAAAAGTTTGGAGAATTATCATGTCAACACTTGATAGACCCATAGAAGCAAATCCAGTAAAAGCCGATTTTGAAACCCCGCCATTAACCCTTACCCAAATGGCTTGGCGCAGATTTCGGCGTCATATACTGGCGATGTCCAGCCTGGCAATGCTGCTGATTTTGTTTCTTTTTATATTTGGCGGCACCATTTTT
>SLIC01000258.1 GCA_007135845.1 Candidatus Brevefilum sp. | reverse complement strand
GTTGTTAAGTGTGGTGTATGTGTCATAAGGTATGCTCAAAATTGTTTTATATCCTTCAACAGTTGCTTGTTGAAGTGTACCAATCCAGTATAATTCAAAAAAGTTAATATGCCCATGATTATATGCGAAGAATGATTTCAATGGGTGCTGGTTTTAATTAGAAAGGTAAACTTCAACTTTGGGTGCTAATAAACAGTTTCTTGTTGCAGTGATCGGTGCCGGTCCAGCCGGGTTATATGCTGCGCAATACTTAGCTCGGCAGGGGGTCCAGGTGATTCTTTTCAATCGGGATATCAAGCCAGGTGGCTTGGCCGAATACGGTATCTTTCCGGACAAATATAAGATGCGGAAGGGACTGATGGCCCATTTCAAGCGCATTCTTGAGATGCCGTGTGTAAAGTACCAGGGTAACATCACCGTCGGACAATCGGGTGATATTAAATTAGATTACCTTCGCCAGCTAGGGTTTCAAGCATTCATGGTCACAACTGGCGCACAGCAGAATAACTGGTTGGGATTACCCGGTGAAGACCTGGAAGGGGTGTATCATGCCAACAGCATTGTTTTTCACTACAACCGCCTGCCCCTAAATGCCTCAGATCAGGTTGACATTGGCCAGCAGGTAGCCGTGATTGGTGTTGGTAATGTCATGTTGGATATCGTTCATTACATCAAACAAAACCATCAAACCGATACAGTGACAGCTTATGCCCGGCGCGGGCCAACAGAAGTGAAGTTCGATGTAGAAACCCTGGAACCCGTGTCAGGTTGCCTGGATTTTGAGGCGATTAAAGAGGCAGTCAATGAAATAAGCGATGAGGTTGAAAATGTCGGTAAGGATGTGAATGATTTCTTCACCCTGTTATCAGCACCTCGTGATGAATTCCATGACTGTAACACAGGATTGAAGTTCCGGATGAAATTCTTGCGCACACCAAGACGATTGATAGGTGATAAAGATGGCCTGAACGGCCAACCAGGACGGATCAGTGCAATTGAATTTGAGATTAACCAATTGTTGATTGAAGATGGCAATGTGGTCTCTCGTGGGACAGGGGAAACAGAGGTTGTTCCTGCAGATACAGTCATTTTCTCAATTGGTTCGCATGTAGATCCAGGATTTGGGTTGCCAGTTGAGCGTGGAAATTACCTGACAACAACCGAGCCGCGCTTCCCGATTGATGGCATTTCCTATGAGGTTTATAATCCTGATCTTTGCACCCATTGTGAAGATATCTTTGTCAGTGGATGGGCGCGGTTATCCAATGAAGGCATTGTCGGCTTAGCCCGAAAAGATGCTGAGCGGGGAGCGAAAGCCCTTAAGCAATACCTTGATACGCTTCAACCCATCTCAATGGAAGTTATTGATGATGCATTGCACCAAATAAAAAGAGTGAAGGAACAAGTCGTGGATATTGCTGATTTAAGGCTTTTGTGGGAAAGAGAGCAGAAAATAGCCGCTGAAAAGGGGCTGCCAGAATATAAATTTGATACCAATGAAGCGATGTTAAGGATTATTGAAAAAGGCTCATAATCGAGATGTGGATTTTTCCATCCTCATTTTGAGCTGAATGATTAACCCCAAGATTATTTCCTTCAGCTGCTTTTTCCTTTTTATCAATATTATTAGTCTGGTGATTATTTTTGCGTTTGTAGCGGATCATAAGCAGGAATCCAACAGCGATCGTCATCATTCCCAGGGTCATTCCCCGGGCCTGCAGCGGTCCGAAAAACACATCAGGCAGGGGGTGACTTCCCAACCCGAATATATCTGCCATACCTGTAAAGATACAGATCACAAAACCGGTACTGATCAGGCGAGACCCAATCTGGGCTGCAATGGTCTTTTTTCCCTCTGGCCAGAGGGAATCGAGGGTCATATAGCTTCCTATTAAAATAACTGCGAGACCAAATAAAAAAACTGAAATCTGAACAAAACCAACCACCGGGCTGCGGTCCAGGCCGAACAGGCTGGGACGGGCACCAAGCAAGAAGATCAGGTACCCGATGACGGCTAAGGCAAGGCCAATTTTGATGCGGTTACGGGAAAAGGATAGGTCTTCTTCTGCCATTCCTTCCTCAGGAATGGGTGGCACTTGATCGTGTGGGTTGTACGAAGGTTGCTTCGGATTGGATGGTGAGGGTTCAGTTTGAATGACCATGAAGCGGCTCGAGTTTGGTTAGGCAGGCAGGTTGTTTTCCAAGACCCTGAGCCAATTTCCGCTCAGGATGCGGTCAACATCTTCTTGATTGTAACCTTTATTTGCTAAATGTGTTTTCAATTTTGGTAAATCGGCAATGGTATCGATATCGTGTGGGGCTAATTCAACGCCAAAACCACCGTCAAAATCTGTACCAATTCCTACATGTTTAGTGTTTCCAGCAATCTGGCAGACATGATCAATTTGAGCAACAAAATGCTCCAAGCTGACACTGGTTCGGCCGCCATTCTCTTTCCAATGCCAATCCAGAAAGGGATTCATTGGAACCATGCCGATAACACCATTGCGTTCAATGAGTTGGTGGATAGTCTCATCCTTGAGATGACGGTTGATGGGGATCCCATTCAGCAATGCTTCGGCATTGGCATGGGTCGCGACGACCTGACCGGCATAAAAATCCAGGGACTGACGAGCAGCCTCATGATCCATATGGCTGATATCCAGGATGAAACCCACATTTGCCATGGTTTCTAAAAGGCGGTATCCCAATTTTGTCAGGGGACCAGGTTCGAGCGTCCCGCCGCAAAAACGGTTACCTGCCCAGGCTGGCCCAATCAAGCGGACGCCCCATTGATACCATTGCTCGACCTGTTCAGGTTCCAGAATTCCATCGGCACCTTCCATCAGGATCACAATCCCAACGGGTGGAGTTGTTTCGCCAGCTTGAGATTGCCATTGCTCAATGTGGCTGGTGAAGTCAGTTTTAGTGAATATTAAACGGAACTTATCTGGATGTTGATCAGCAAGACGCAGGTAAGCGTCTAAGTCTTGCCGATAAAGCGTATATGCTTCTTCCGGGGTTTCATACACCTGGATATCGTAAGTTGCTTGGTGGCGTCGTTTAGGTGTACAAAAAAGAGTTCCGAAAACAATCGCAACATTGGCCTGTTGGTATTGGGGCCATCCCAGCAAGGTATTACCATTATAGGCGGGTATCGGCGTGTGTTTTTCACTTTCCCGAATATCATACGCAGACCGCGTATAATCGCGGCCGAGGTTGATCATATTCCATGCCAGGTCTTGGTGGGCATCAATGATTAAGGTCATATTATTAAATGGTTGGCGCACCGAAAGTCCGGTGCGCCACTATTGGTTATGAATTAATCTTCTGTGGGCGTTTCAGCTTCTTCTTCTGAAATTTCTTCTTCAGTTTCAATCGATGCTGTATCTTCAGTTTCTTCAACTGAAACTTCTACTGGCGCATCTTCTGATTCCTGGTCTGCTTCGGTGACGATTTGATCAACCGGTTCAGTTTCCTCATCGGTTACGGCTTCAACCTCAGCTTCGGATAGGGATTCCGGTGCTTCTTCAGCTTGTTCATCATCATCAGAAGAGAGTTCTTCCAGGTCAAATCCTTGAGTCATGGTTTTCCAGTCAAGGTCAGTGTATGCGGCTGAATCAACTCGGCGCATGCTCAAGCCAATTCGGTGTGTGTCTTCCTCGATTTTGATAATCCGCAAGGTAAGCACATCGCCTTCTTTCAAGAGTTCTTTGGGATGCTCAATGCGGTTTTCGCTGATCTCGGAAATATGAATCAAACCTTCAAGGTCAACATCATCATTTTCCATTTGCAATCGCGCAAAAGCACCAAAATTCGTCAAGCGGGTAATCTTGGCTTCAACGAGTTGTCCTTCGGTTAATTCTTCGATTTGCTCTTCCCAGGGATCATCCTGAAGCCGCCTGATTGAAAGCCCAATGCGCTTTCGATCTGGATCAATGCTGATCACTTTGACTTTAATTTCCTGTCCGACTTCCAGAATCTCACTGGGGTGGTTGACATGTTCCCAGGAAAGTTCAGAAAGATGAACGAGCCCATCTGCGCCGCTTATGTTGACAAATGCGCCAAAGTCAGCCAGGCTGGTGACACGGCCGGTGCGAATTTCACCTTCCTCAAGATCGCCAATTACGCGTTCTTTAATTGAATCACGGGTTTCGCTGCTGGCTGCCCTCTCTGAAAGGATCAAGCGACGCCGTTCGCGGTCCACCTCAATCACACAAACCTCTATCTCCTCACCGACCATTTCGCTGTAGCGATCTTCAGGTGAGTTACCGGTTATTGTCAGCCGGCGACCTAAACCAATCTGAGAGGCAGGTACAAAGCCACGAATGGTCCCCAAGGAAACCAACAGACCGCCCTTGTTAAAACCTTCAATTTTTGAAGTGAAGGAATCATCAGATTCCAACAATTTCTCAGCGGTTTGCCAGTTTTCTTCTTCAAGTGCCCGGGTGTAGGAGAGAATTAAATTACCGTTTGAATCTTCCGGCGTTATGATGTAAACGGTGATTTCATCTCCGACATTAAATGACTTACGAACATCCTCATCAATGGCATCCAATTCTTTGCCAGCCAGAATGCCTTCTGACTTGGCGCCAACACTCACCAGGATTTGTCCTTCACTGATGCTGGCAATGGTGCCTGTGCGGATTTCCCCGCGTTTTGGAAAGTCAATTGTCATTCCTTCTTCGGCTAATAAGGCTTCCATCTTGCTGATGGGTTGATCCTGACTTTCTTCTTCCCCCGATGTTTTTACGACTTCATTTTGTTCCATAGAATAAGTTACTCCAAGTTTTAATTTCTCACTGATTATAAGGGTAATTTAAGAACTTGACAACCCCTAAACATGCATTGTTTAGATACATTGGTAATAATCAGCCTTTCTATTGTACCGGTTCGGTGGTAATTGTCAATTTAATTTGATCCTCACTTGAAAACTAAATCTTACGATGCTTGATAGCTTGATCAGATATCATTGGACGATTGTTCTTTGAGCACAATCCGGATCTGGGTTTTAGGATCGGGCTCGCTGATGATGCCCTTTTCTGCCATTGTGTCAATGATGCGGGCAGCGCGGGTATAGCCGATCCGCATTTTACGCTGTAACATAGATACAGAAGCTTGTCCTTCTTCCATGACAATTTCAACAGCTTCCTCAAATTTAGAATCCAGGTCTTCAGTTTTTCCTTCTTCCCACAAAGGGACTTGTTTTAAGGGGACACCCTGGGTGGAATGAAATGCTGCAGATTGGTCAGGGCGCTCTGGGGCACGCCCTGAAACCGTGAACCTGCGCCAATATGCGGTCAGGCGGTTAATTTCTTTGTCAGAAACAAAGACGCTTTGAATGCGGACGGGAGCGGGGGCATCTGGTGCTTGGAAGAGCATATCTCCACGACCTAAGAGACGCTCAGCACCGGGTTGATCAAGAATCACGCGGCTGTCTACGGAAGAAGCAACCGCAAAAGCGATTCGGGCAGGGAAGTTTGCCTTGATCAAACCGGTGAGGATATCGGTAGAAGGGCGTTGGGTGGCAATGATGAGGTGAATCCCTGTTGCACGGGCCAGCTGTGCTAGGCGGGTAATTGCCCGCTCGGTCTCATCTGGTGCCAGCATCATCAGGTCAGAAAGTTCATCAATTACGACCAGGAGGTACGGCAACTTTTTTGCCTGGTTTTTCTCACGTTGAAAATTATAGTCGGCGATATTGCGGGTGCCTGTTTCGGAAAACATGCGATACCGGTTTTCCATTTCACGCATCATCCACTGTAAGGCACCGACTACATGTTCTGCTTCGACAATCACCGGCGATAAAAGATGAGGAATCCCGTTATACCCTGTTAGTTCGACGCGCTTGGGATCAACCAGCACCAGACGCAGTTCATCCGGCGTTTTATTCAGAAGGAAGCAGGTCAGTATATCGTTGATGCACACGGATTTTCCAGCACCCGTTGTGCCAGCGATGAGCAAGTGGGGCATTGCTGTCAGGTCAGCTGCTACCGGGTTGCCAGAAACATCCTTGCCCAATGAGATTTTCAACGGAGAATTGAGGTTTTGGTAGGCTGGGCTGCTCATCACCTCCTGGAGGGAAACCAGGGTAACGTGACGATTAGGGACCTCAATGCCGATGTAGCCCTTGCCAGGCACTGGTGCCTGGATGCGAATCCGGGCGGCAGCCAGTGCCAGGGCCAGATCATCTGAGAGGGCCGTGATCTTTGATACCCGAACGCGGGTTTTACCATTCCTTGAAGGGACAAAATCAGGTTCAACACCAAACATGGTGACCGTTGGTCCCCGGCGGATATCAACGACGCGGGCAGGTGCTCCGAATGAACGGAGGGTTTCTTCAATAACCCGGGCACGATGCTGATCGTTTTCTGCATCATCCGGCGGCTCGATGGCCGGGTCAAGGATTTCATTGGGGTCTGGGAGAACCCAGACTGGTTCTTCTATGTGTGGGTCGTCCTTTGATTGGATTACGCTGTTATTGGCGGCAGTTTTTTCTGCTAGTTGCGTTTCTTGGGCTGAGACGGGATTGGGTTGATCCATCTCGGGTGATGCTTCGATTTTTTGGGCTTGTCGACGGTCATGGATAGAGGACTTTAAGTTGGTAAAACCCTGTTTGATTTTGTTGCCCAGCAGTTTGAGAACCTCACCCCACCAATTGATAATATTTGCCATGGAAAGATCCAGGGTGAGGATCAGGCAGATTAATAACCAGGCGATCAATGCCACAATGGTTCCAGGTGATCCCAGCGTTCTGACAAAACCAAGCTTGATAAAGGCGCCAATGTAACCCCCGCCAATACCAATTTCGGCTTCAGGGAAACCACCATCGATGATGAGGTGGAACCAGGCTGTCAGGTTGATAAAGAGCAGGAGGATCCCCACAGTGCGTTCGGTTGTTAGGTAAGGAAATTTTTCGATATTTCTGAAGAGCAGCCAGGCACCCATGAGTATTAACGCCAGCGGTAAGATAAAAACACCCCATCCCATGACGGTGCTGAGAGTTCTCACCCACCAAGCCGTTGCACTGCCGCTTGTTTGAGTGAAAAGGCTGATCAGTGTCAGAGTGCCGATTAAGAGGAAAATGACCCCAAAAATATCAATGCGTCTTTGGGGTGAGACTCCTGAAAGAAGCGGTTCCTTCTGTTTCGGCGTTGATTTTGGTTTTCTGCGCTGTTGAGCCTTTGATCTTTTGGTTTTTCGGCGTGGCATGCCCAACTCCTAAAAAATGCATAATTATGGTATGGATTATAGCATAGCAGCCTATATAAAACACTTGATTACCAATTTAGACATCATCTGAGGAATTTCCTGGTTATGCCCATGATGTTTTTGTTAGAAAAGCCTTGACCGGTGGAAAAATCCTAGTATTATAAAGGATAGAATATAATTTTCGTTTTATTTTAGTAATCCATATTAACTTGCGAGGGTTTTTAAAGTCTGATATAATTATCTCGCTACCCAGATATTTAATAGCCGAAACATAACATGATCCTATCGTCTCGGCCATTGACCGGAAGATTGTTTCCCGCATGTCCATAACTAAGAGAACGGCACAGCCTGCCAAAATACAGCACGACATTTGTGGGATAATGTATGGGATGACCACTTGTTAAATTACCGTATAAATTATTTTTAAACTACAGAAGCATTTCCTTTACCTAAATCTCTCTTTGGGTGGTTGAGAGACGGGTAAACGTAAATTACCATGTAAACTAACAAAAATTTTTATTAAAAGAAGAGAAAAGCTGAACTATGGACCTATTATCTTTAGAGAAGAAGTCACTGGAAGAATTGCGTACCATCGCCCATGATCTGAACATTCCGCGCCCGCAACGCCATAAAAAGGAGAGCCTGATATTACAGATCTCCAAGGCTTGGGGAGAAGCTGAAGGTTTAGAGATTCGTGGTGGAATCCTTGAGATTATGAACGAGGGAATTGGTTTTCTCAGGCAAGATTACCGGATTGGGAGCGAGGATGTTTATGTTTCCCAAGCGCAATTACGGCGATATGAGTTACGTTCAGGCGACATGGTCATTGGCCATGTCCGCCCACCGAGAGAATCTGAACGACATTACGGCTTATTAAAAGTCGAATATGTTAACGGGTTAACGCCTGAAGATGCCCGCCTACGGCCAAGATTTGAGAAATTAACCCCCATTTTCCCTGACAAACGATTTAATTTAGAAACTGACCCCATGGTCCTTTCAACCAGGATGATCGATCTGATTGCACCTATTGGACGTGGGCAGCGCGGGATGATTGTTTCACCACCTAAAGCTGGTAAAACGACAATTCTAAAAGAGATTGCCAATGGGATATTTATAAACCATCCCGAAGTCCGGCAAATTATGTCGCTGATTGGTGAGCGCCCAGAAGAAGTAACGGATATGGATCGATCTGTTGAAGCCGAGGTTGTGGCATCAACATTTGATGAACCAGTCTCTGCACATGTGCGAATGGCTGAAATTGCTTTGGAACGATCGAAGCGATTGGTAGAATCCGGCCATGATGTGGTCATATTAATGGACTCATTGACACGGTTAGCACGTGCCTACAACCTGGTCGTAAACCCATCTGGACGGACTCTTTCTGGTGGTTTAGATCCCTCTGCCCTCTATCCGCCTAAGCGTTTCTTTGGTGCCGCTCGCAACCTTGAGGAAGGTGGTTCACTATCGATCATCGCCACAGCCCTGGTTGACACAGGATCACGTCTGGATGATGTGGTCTTTGAAGAATTCAAAGGAACGGGTAATATGGAACTGCATCTTTCACGTCGGTTGCAGGAACGGCGAACCTTCCCCGCAATCGATATTGAAAGATCATCAACCCGCCGTGAAGATTTACTGCTGGGCCCTGATATCTTGAAGCGTGCCTGGTTAATGCGGCGGATGTATTTGCAGATGGTCGGCAATGCACCCCAGGGTTCGGGGATGGATCCAGCTGTGGCAACGGAAGCCGTGATCCAACAGCTAATGCGGGCTAAGAATAATATGGATTTTCTTGAAAACCTGAATGGTGATTTTTAGCCTTTTTGCGCTAAGTCATGTAAATGAGGTGATTCTTTTTGACTAACCAAACAAACGAAGAAAATAAATCTTCCGTGGAAAAACAAAGATGGCAATTATGGCTTTCCTGGGTATTGACCGTGGGAATGGTTGCTATCTTGATCTCGGTCCTTTACTGGCAGCCGATCCTTGCCCAGGAACTTGCCGAACGTAATGGCGAGGCGCTTTCGTTTGAATTTGATCCTGCCGCGGATGTGTCCGAAGAAACACTGACAAATATGCCTTATTTTGTCGTTGAACAGGATACTGCATATTTGGTACGGGTACCAGAAACACGGACCATTGCGCCAACCCGTCCGCGCAGCCAACCAATTGAGTATGAAGTATTGGCTGGTGATGCCGTGTTCAGTATCGCCCAGAAATTCAATATTTCACCTGAAACGCTGCTGTGGTCCAATTTTGCTGTTCTGCGAGATGACCCACACTCGTTGAATATTGGCCAGGTACTGCGCATCCCTCCCACCAACGGTATCCTTTATGAATGGAAGGATGGAGACACGCTGGATGGTGTTGCCTTCAGCTTTAAAGCAACCGCAGATGACATTCTTAATTGGGCAGGCAATAATCTAGATTTGACCAATCCTGAAATAGAACCCGGTGAACTCGTGATGGTACCTGGAGGACGTCGTGAATTTCAACAATGGGTAGTCCCGACTTACGCGGTTGGCCGGTCTGGTACTGCATCACTGCCAAGCGGGTGTGAAATCAGCTCACCGGTTGTCTACGGCGGTGGATGGTTTTCGTGGCCAACGGACAACCGTTTTCTGTCCGGAAATGATTTTTGGTCTGGACATTTGGCGATTGATATTGCGGCAGCCACCGGTGCACCCATTTATGCAGCTGACTCCGGTGTGGTGGTGTATGCAGGATGGCACCCCAATGGTTATGGTAATGTGGTCATGATTGACCATATGAACGGTTACCACACTGTTTATGCGCACCTTAATGCAATCAATGTCCGCTGTGGTGCCAATGTTATCCAGGGAAATATAATCGGTCGGGCTGGATCGACCGGTAACTCAACAGGTCCTCACTTACATTTTGAGGTCAGGTACCTGGGTGGGTTCATCAATCCGTGGACCGTTCTACCTTGATCTGTGATATAATCATTTGCATAGCTCCAGTAGCTCAACTGGAAAGAGCAAGGCACTCCTAACGCCTAGGTTGGGGGTTCGAGTCCCTCCTGGAGCATCGATCTGAAGAAATAAAAAAGCGCCTGTATACCAGGCGCTTTGCTATTAACTTTATCGGGCGCTACCAATCAGAATCCATGTCATCAAAATCGATATCGTCTTCGATTTCTTCATATTCTTCAGGATCACGCCTGACCCACAGGATGATCAGGTCTCCATCTTCTGAATCTACTGATCGAGCAGCCACAATTGGGACTTCTCTCTTCAAACCAATCGGATCTTTATATTCCAGAAACATGGTGACATTATGCGACCAGGCGGTGTGACACCGTTCAAGCAGGGCTTCGCCATTGAACGTCCGCAGTGTTGTTCGTGCAGTGTCGTAAAGGTAGGGTCCCTCGGTTAAACCAGCTGTCCACCCATTGATGCCCATGATAAAGTCGGTTTCAATGGAGTCAAAATTCGGCGTTGGGCCTTCGATGATGGTGATTTTATTGTCCATGTATGATTACCTCGCAAGCATATTACCACATAAGACGAGGTAAGACCATACATTCAAGCCATTTCTCATCTTTAATTTGTGGTTCTACCGAGAAATCATCCTCTTTGATGATGATCACGGATAGGTGTTGTTGAAGAACCAGTTATATGCGAAAAAACCTCCTGTTGTTGATTCAAGACGGATTGCAATTCTATGGTGACCTGCCAACGCAGCAGGGATTTGAAAGGTCTCTGTGAAAGAACCACCGCTGCCTGAGCTGATCGTAGCAACATGGATACCACCGATTCCGCGGGTGCTCATTACACCCATCAATACCCGGAAATCATAGCTGGCAGGGAAATTATTGGTCGTAATTGTGACCGACTCGTCTTCCACAACGGCCGATATAGAAAAGGTTGGGATGCCTACGTGTGGTGTTACCGGGCGGGCAGCAGTGTCGTTATAGAACCAGTTGAAGGCGAAAAAGCCGCCAGTGATTGATTCGAGCCGGATAGCAATCTGATAATCGCCGGCGAAATCGGCAGGGATGTTAAAGGTCTCTGTGAAGGAGCCCCCGCTGCCAGAGTTGATCGTGGTGACATGAATACCACCAATGCCCCGGGTGCTCATTTTTCCCATCAGGACTCTAAAATCTCGGTTTGCAGGGAAGTTGTGAGTTCTGACAGTAACGGTTTCATCTGTTTCAACTGATACAATCGATATGGTTGGAATGCCTACGTGTGGGGTTGGTGTGACCACACCGCCTGCCGCACCAGTTTGATTCAGAAACCAGGTATGTGCTGCTTTATCGCCAACGGTTGATTCAACCCGGATAGCAATACGGCTTTCAGACTTAAGGCTGTCGGGAATATTGAAGGTATCTTGAATGGTACCATCATCATCAGGTGTTACCGTGCCAACATTGATACCATCAACACCCTGGGTGTTATATTTACCCATCAAGACATCAAAACTTTCATCTGTTGGGAAATTGCTGCCTTGAATCGTGACTTGGGTATCCATTTTTACGGAAACCACCATAATGAGTGGTATATCCTCATCGACTGCTACTGGAATACCACCTGCATGACTGCCAGCAGTGGTATTGTAAAACCAGTTAAAGGAGAAGAAACCACCTGTTCGTGAATCAAGCCGTATGGCAATTTGATTTAGTGATGAAAGCGGCTCGGGGATATCGAAGGTATATCGATTACTGCCACCTGGGCCAGAATTGAAGCTTCCCACCAAAATACCACCGATGCCCCTTGTGCCTCTTTCCGCCATTCTGACATCGAAGTCACGATTGGCTGGATAGTTGTGGGTTAAGATCGTGACCCTTGAACCTTGCGTCACGCCAACAATTGATATTGTTGGGACTGTCCCGGCGCTAGCAGCATCGTTCACTGACATCAGTGCCAGGAGTAAAACAATTATTATCGAGAAAGTTATTTTTTTCATTTGACCACCTCTTGAAAAGCTGTTGAATTGGTTAAAGTTTGGTTTTTGTTATCTGCCATGGCAGCCTGACAACCAATAATATTTCTCCTCCCAATTTGTGTATTATGGTTTTTCTTCATGATACTTTCCATACTCGCTCCTAGTTCAGGGAAAATGGATGATCATGATGTTTGGCATTCTTGTTAGGAATCGAACGCCATTGGCATCATAACAATTTTTAGTTGTATATTAATTATACGATAATCATAGGCTTAAATCAAAATGAATCTCCCTTAGCGGAGAAGAATCGTGTTGTGTGTTGTTAGATTTTGTGGATTTAAAATGTCAGACAAACAGGTAAAAGTTGAACACATCATTCGAACCTTCGGGTTAATACCATCAGTTTTCATTTGACAGGATTATGGCATAACATGAACATCGATTAACAAAAATGCCTCCATAATTGGAGGCTCTCTGGATATATGTGGTTATCTTATTAGAATCTATTTCTTGGTGACTTTGATTGTACGCGGCTTGGCTTCTTCTGCTTTGGGAATTACCAGTGTCAGGATGCCATTCTCTAACTCTGCTTGAACCTTTGATGAATCGAGGGGTGTGGGCAGTGTCAACGTGCGATGGAATTTGCCGGATGGGATCTCTTCCAACAGGTAACTGGTGCTTTCATCTCGATCAACGATGATCTCACCCGAGATGGTCACAATTTCGTTGACGATATGGATGTCCAAGTCGTCTGGCTGGACACCGGGTAATAATGCTTTGAGGATAAAGGAGTCCTTTTCAGCCAGCACATCAATGGGGAAGGTCAGATTTGATGAATAATCATCATCCCAATCCCGCATTAATTTTTCCATCATCCGTCGGCGGTGGGGTCGTCTGATAGGGTTAATATACAGGGTCATAGTTTCCTCCAGTTAAATATTATCTCTAGTTGTATTATTTATTATCTTAATGACATTGTGTTAAAGGCTTGTCGGAAATAAATTGGAGAAATATAAGAATCAAGCTATTTACAGCAGCCCAGTTTCATTTTTGATAAAATAGAGCCATGTTATCCTTCATCAGGACATCTTTATGAAAAAAATTTTGTTAATCTCTGTGCCGATTGTTGTTATTGGCGGCATGATTGTGTACCTCCTATATCGTGGATATTTTTCAACCACACAGCGTGCTCGTAAGGTGTTCAGCTTTTTGAGGAACTCTGAGGCACATCAAGATTTGGTCGTACCTGGGATGACCCGGTGTGGTAAGGCACCGTTTTTGATGCCGACTACGGGTATGATTGGGTTCCTTTGGCAGGACTCTTTCCGTCCAGGACATCGCCATACTGGGATTGATATCTTCTCTGGCACTGAGGTTGGGGAGACACCGATTTATGCTGCATATGACGGCTTCCTCACCCGTCTACCAGGATGGAAGTCCAGTGTGATCATCCGAATTCCTTCTGATCCCATCCATCCAGACCGCCAAATTTGGACCTATTACACGCACATGGCAGATACAGATGGTACCTCTTTGATTGTGAGTAATTTTCCACCAGGGACATCAGAATTTCATGTCTCAGCAGGCACTATACTGGGTTACCAGGGAAATTATTCCGGCAACCCAGGTCGTCCTACAGGTGTTCATCTGCATTTCTCAATCGTTAAGGATGATGGACAAGGGAATTTCTTAAGTGAATTGGAGATTGAAAACACACTTGATCCTTCTCCGTATTTTGGATTGGCACTTGACGGCAAACTAAATTCTGATCAAATACCTGTGTGCCCGGATCATTCGGTGCTTATCAATGAGTGAGCGCATTTTTTCATCGTATAATGAATTGACCAGCATCATCCATGCTGCTTTAATCAACAAGGAGTTGTATGAAAGAGATTGCTAACAATATCTTTATCGAGCAGAGCTATGCAGGGGTCGTTTTATGTGTGCTTAGATTAAGTCATGGCTTGCTCGTTGTGGATGGTCCACTTAGGGCTGATGACCAGCAATCCTGGCGGCATAAGCTGGGTTATTTGGGTGGTGGCGTAGGGCAGCTGATGGTAATGCTTGATACGAACACAGACCGTTTGTTAGGCATGTATTATAGTGAGTTCCCGGTCTTGGCACATGAGACCTCGTTTGAAATAATCCAAGCTTTGCCCTCTAATATGCGGATACCCGAATTTCAGGCGAGATCAAACATGGAGACTTCTGACCAGGGGCAAGGTATTCGCTGGCGATTGCCAGATATGACCTTTTCCAAACAAGTGTCTATTCATTGGGATGATCAGCCCATTATCGTTACACATCAACCAGGAGGGCACCGCGCTGCCATTTGGGTGCATTACGAAGCTGAAAAGCTGATGGTTGTCGGCGACAGCGTGGTGATTAACCAACCGCCATTTTTTGATGGATGTCATCTTGACGTTTGGATGGATGAACTTAAGTGGCTCAGTTCAGAGCGGTTTAAAGATTATCTTATCATCAGCGGGCGAAATGGTTTGATCGAACAGGAATCTATCATCACAATGCATGAATTTCTAATTGACGTTAAGAACGGAATTGAAGATTTATGCAAATTGGATGAACCTGAGGCTGGCATTAAAGCGTTAACAACCAACCTGCTAACGAAGCTTCATTTTGAAAGTGAGATGACTGAGCTGTATGAATCTCGCCTCGTTTGGGGGTTGAGGCAACTTCTTCTACAACACCAAGCAAGAAACACCGAAGAATGAGGAGATAAAAATGCGATTTGATAATCATGTGCCCCTGGTTGAAGTGACCAGAGGCGATATCAGTGAATCTGTCCATTATGGTACGTTTTGTATTGCTGATCGGAATGGTCAATTGTTAGCCCATGCTGGCAATCCTGATCATATAACCTATCCTCGCAGCTCATTAAAACCATTTCAAGCCATTCCGCTCATCGAACGGGGTGGTGCCAATCTCTTTGGATTCTCTGGAGAAGAGATTGGGATTATGTGTGGTTCCCATGCGGGAACAGCGATTCACACTTCTGTGATCGAAGGGATGCATCATAAAATTGGCACCCAAGAAGCGGACCTAGCCTGCGGGATTCATTGGCCATATGATAAAAACACACATCAAGCGATGATACTTGCTGGTCAATCACCAACGGCGTTTCATCACAACTGCTCTGGCAAACATACCGGGATGCTGGCCCTGGCAAAATTACTGGGCGCACCGGTTGAGGACTATCTCAACCTCCAGCATCCCGTACAGGTGATCATCAGAGAAACAATTGGTGAAATGCTTGATATGGACCCAATGACACTGCCTGTTGGCATAGATGGTTGTTCAGCGCCGGTTTATGGCATTCCGATGGATAAAATGGCTCAGGCAGTCGCAATAATTGCAGACCCAACTGACCTGGCCCCCGAGCGCAGAGACGCATGCCAAATTATTACAATGGCAATGACACTTAATCCCGTAATGGTTGCTGGTCCGGGGCAATTTGACACAGACTTGATGAGTGTGGCAAAGGATAAGGTATTTAGCAAGGGCGGTGCAGAAGGTTATCTGATCATTTGTGTGCTGCCAGGGGCCGTTGCCCAGGGATCACCTGGCATCGGGATCACTGTGAAAATATCAGATGGTGATGCGCGTGGACGTGCACGGGCTTCTGTAGCTTTGACGATATTAAAGGCGATGGGCTTGTTAGACGATGCTGATCTTGCGCGATTGGAAGGTTATGGGAATGTGCCGGTCAGGAATTGGCGCAAACTTGAGGTTGGTGAGGTTCGTTCGGTTTTTTCACTCCCAGATTTTTCTCAACTATGGGCACCATAGGTCGATATGCTTGAACACTCATTAAAACTTGAAAAAATAAGGGCACGGTTGATTGCTGCTTACGGAATGCCAGAATGGCGTCATCCCCTATCACCGGTAGATGAACTCGTTTCGACGATCTTATCACAGAACACGAATGACACCAACCGGGATGTGGCCTTTAATGCTTTAAAATCCGTTTTTCCAGACTGGGATTCAGTGATGAATGCTGATGCGGAAGATGTGATGACGACAATCCGGACAGCGGGTCTCGCCAACCAAAAGGGTCCCCGAATTCAGAAAGCATTGCGTGAAATTGCTGATCATACCCAAGGTAAGATCAGCCTGGACTTTCTGAAAGATTTTCCCCCGAATGAAGCCAGACAGTGGTTGATGTCAGTTAATGGGGTAGGGCCTAAAACTGCCGCGATTGTGTTGTTGTTCTCAATGGGTATTCCTGCCTTCCCGGTGGATACCCATATTTATCGAGTGACCGGCCGGATTGGTCTCAGACCGCTCCAATTAAACGTCGAGAAGACACATGTGTATTTGGAAGCGTGCATTCCTGAAGATGCTTATTACGACTTGCACTTGAACCTGATCCGCCTGGGCAGGGAGGTTTGTGGGGCGCGCAAGTGGCATTGTTATCGCTGTCCAGTCGAGAATTTGTGTGAGTTTGATAAAAAAAACCTATCCTCAGAGGAAACTTAGGTATAAGTCGAATGTCCATGGTTACAACACCAAATGGAGATAAGGTTGCTTGTTCGTGAGGGGATTATGAATCCAGCGAACCCACCATTGACCATGGGCCTGTCCAATTGATGCGCACATCTCTCTCCTGACCCAACAGGTCTTCCTGGCTGTCAACGAAGACCAGTTTATTGGTCGGCGTGCGACCCCGCCAGCGTCCCCGCTTTTCTTCTTCAAACAACACAGAAACCGTTTCACCCAAGAGGCGAGCGTTAATTTCGGCTGCAATCTCTTCTTGCAAGGTTTCTAGACGACGAAAGCGATCCATTTTTTCGGCTTCAGGGACATTATCTTCCAGTTTTCGGGCTGAATAAGTACCTTCACGGGGAGAGTACCGTGCCAGGTGGGCAACATCCATGCGCAGGTCTTCGAGTAATTTGTAGGTGTTTTCGAATTGGGCTTGTGTTTCGCCCGGAAATCCCACAATGACGTCGGTTGCTATGGAAACGCCTTTGATGCGCTCTCGCATGCGGGCTATCAGCTTACGATAAGTGTCGCTTGTGTATCCTCGACGCATCGCCCGAAGGATCGTGTCGTCACCTGATTGGATGGGCACTTCAATATGCGGACAGACTTTAGGAAGTGCTTGAACGGTATCCAGCAATTCATCTGTCATCCAGTTTGGATGTGATGTGAGAAAGCGAATGCGCTTGATGTCTTCAATCTGGTGCAGGCTGTGCAGCAGTGCTGCCAGGGTTGGACGATCAGGCAGATCCATGCCATAGCGGTCAACGATCTGCCCCAGCAAGGTAATCTCTTTGACACCCTGGTTGGCAAGGCTTTGGGCTTCGGCGATGATCTCTTGAAATGGCCTGGACCGCTCAACACCGCGTTTTAAAGGAATCACACAATAAGCGCAGGCATAGGAACAGCCGTAAACGATGGGAATAAAAGCAGAGACAAGCTTCCCTTGCTCAGCTTCTGGCAGAATGATCTCACCGTCCAGGATTGCGTTTATCTGCTTTTGCTCCGCCTGGCTTTTTGATTTACCTGTGCGTTGACTAAGAAAATGGAGGAGCGGTTCAGGGTCGGAAGGGGGGGAAACCACATCGACCCAGGGAAAACGTTCCATGAACTTCTGGTTGCCGCGCACACCAATCAGGCAGCCCATCAGGTTAATCACCAGGTCAGGATTGTGTTCTTTCAGGGGACGCAGTGATGTTAGGCGTCCGATGGCTTTATCCTCTGCGCTCTGGCGAACCACGCAGGTGTTCAACACAATCACATCTGCTTCTTTGGGCTGACGTGTGGGTTGGTAACCCATCTGTTCCAGGGAAGACGCCAGCCGACGTGAATCAGCCACGTTCATCTGGCAGCCTTCTGTCCATATATGGTATT
>SLIC01000098.1 GCA_007135845.1 Candidatus Brevefilum sp. | reverse complement strand
TAAGCTTCGGTTTCCTCGGCCAGGATTTGTAGTTCACCAGTGCGGGTCTCCTGGGGATCAAAGGGCAGGGCGGCTTCATTCCAGATAATTAATTCAGCACCACGCTGGGCGGCCATCCGGGTGGCATCATACAATAGTTCCAGGCGGAAATCGTCATCTGCATCCCGCACCTGGAATGCTGGATGGATGGCCCCCACGGTCAGTGTACCGGGATTGGGCTGGAACATCAGTAGGCTCAGAACAATCCAGGCCAACAGGGCGCTGCCGACGCCCAGACCCACTCGCCGCAAGTTCACGCCAGCAAACAACTTGGGCTGCTCGCCCAGGCTAAATTGCTCAAGTAAAAACAACGCACCCAGGGCGAGGGTATAGTTGATCACCATGATCAAAAAATTCAAGCCGTAAATCGAAAAAACCGACACCGGTTGGATCAACCAGGGTTGGTTGTAAAGCGTATAGGCAACAAAGCCCCAGGTGCCAAAAAAAGGCACCAGCCCGCGGATCATCTCAATCCCCACCCAGATGATCGGCCCGACCAACCAGAAAAAGCGGGCGTTGGTACGTTCGTGGAAAATGCGTTCACGCCAACCCACCAATCCCGCGATGACCGCCACCGGCGCGGGCAGCCACCTCAGGAAGGGGATAATCCCCCCAAGGGACATAAAGAACAGGAAAAACCCACCGATGCCCAGGGCGTAAGCCATCCCCGACCATGCCCTGGGGAAAAACCGGTATTGCGCGATCAGCATGGGCACCAGGGCCACAAACACTAACGGCCACAGCTCATACGGGGGAAATGCAGCTGTCAACAAGAGTGCAGATAGCAGTGAGAGTCCAAAACCCAACGCAAATTTTTTCCATGTTTTCATCTTTTCGCTATCCTTTCGTTACAAACTGGTGCCAGTAGCACTATATTAATAATACAGGCTCAAAAATTTTGAAATATATCTAGCCATGTTACCACAAACTCTTAATTCAAATTTTTCTTACAGCGCTCACAATATTGATGGGACACCAAAGGGGAACCGATATTGATCCCCAATCCAAAGCTTATGAAAAAGGCATTTGTTGAAGGATCACGAATTTGAACTCGCTGTCAGCAACGCAGGCCGCTTCTAATGTTAACAAAACCCATTTTTCTTGACTACGGAATTTGTATATCGTACCATTAAGATAATAATTATCCATAATACACCGGCTAAACAGATCATTCCTCATTTTCCATTGCAGAACTTCACACCCTTCCGGATGACCGAAACATCCTGCACGGCATTATTGCGTAATGCAAAGAACCACTATTAAAGGAGTCTCGTCATGAAATGGAAAAAAGTATTACCCTTGCTTGTGTTGATGATCATCATTGCGGTGAGTGCATCAGCTGCCGCAGCCAGCCAAAAAAGAACCTTCGTCGCACCGCTTACAGGTGACGAAGAGGTACCACCGGTTGAGACCAGTGCCCGCGGGCAGGCGGTATTTCAACTCAGCTTGGATGGATCACAACTATCATATAGGTTGATCGTTGCTAATCTCGAAAATGTGAACATGGCCCATATTCACCTGGCACCTGTAGGCCAAAATGGCCCGGTCGTTGCCTGGTTATATCCTGAAGGTCCACCACCTGTGCAAATTGATGGTAGGTTTAGCGGGGTTTTAGCTTTAGGAACAATCACGGCAGCCGATTTGGTTGGTCCTTTAGAGGGACAAACCTTGGATGATCTCATGGACGCGATAAGAGATGGTGACACCTATGTCAATGTGCACACCGAGCAATTTCCAGCTGGAGAGATTCGCGGGCAAATTCGGTAAACCAACTATTTCAACATAACAGCGGAAACCTGCCAGGAAAATGTGCTGGCAGGTTTTCTCATTAACACGTGGGAGCAGAAAATCTTGAACAGATGTATATTGACACTTTCCCAGGATTTAGGCAAATTCAATGTCATCCGCTCAAGTACTAACAAAAGAATTCATTTTTTATTTTTAAACATCTACACATTTCCAGCCAGGGCAAATTTGAATTACTGCGGGATATAAAACCCGCATTAATTGATCTTCGGATGATTATTCACCCTATTCTCACCCCGGGCTATGGTACGATTAACGGCAATCATTCCTATGGAGACCAACACGATGATCTCAAAGCAAGCCATTCTCGCCGGGCACATCTGCCTGGACATCACCCCGGATTTCTCTTCGCTGGAAGAGGGACAATTTCAACACTTGTTCCAACCCGGGCGCTTATTGCAGGCCAGTAACATCAACCTGAGCACCGGCGGCTCGGTCCCCAACACGGGTCTCTCTATGCATCGGCTGGGTGTACCCGTTCGGTTGATCGGCAAAATCGGCACCGACCTGTTTGGGCAGGCGGTTCAGGATATCCTTCGAGCTGAAACACCCCACCTGGCAGAAGATATGGTCATCGACCTCAGCCTTCCCACCAGCGTGACCCTCATCATCAATCCACCGGGGTTTGACCGTGCATTTTTGCACAATCCCGGTGCCAATAAGGCTTTTTATGCCTCAGACCTGCGGCGTGAGGTACTCCAAGGAGCGGACCTGTTCCACTTCGGCTACCCTCCCCTGATGCGCTCAATCTACCGGGGGGATGGTGCTGAACTGGTTTCGATCTTCCAGCGTGCCAGGCGCGCTGGGCTGACCACCTCCCTCGACTTCTCACTGCCTGACCTATCCAGCCCTGCTGGAAAAGCCGATTGGCCCACCATCCTGGCCAATACCCTCCCGTTGGTTGACCTGTTCGTCCCCAGCGTCGAGGAACTGACCTTTTTGGTTGACCGGGATCGCTTTGAGCATATTTCCGCAGACGCACAACAAGCATTTGTAGAAAAAGTAGACACCGGCTTATTGGATGGTCTCAGCGAAAGGGTGTTCAACTATGGCGTGAAAGCCCTGCTGGTCAAACTTGGACACCGGGGCATCTACCTGCGTACAGCAGCAAAATCAAACTGGGACAAAGGCGGCCGCGGCCTCGAAGGTCTGGGCGACAGCTGGCATGATCGCAAAATATGGGCACCTGCGTTTCAAGCTGCTATGCGGGGTACCACAGGAGCGGGCGATGCTGCCATTGCCGGTTTCCTCGCCAGCATCCTCAAGGGAACCGATCCTGAAACAGCATTGAAAATGGCTGCTGCAGCCGGTGCAATCAGCGTTGAAACACCCGATGTCCACAGTGGAATAAATTCCTGGGATGAGGTGTGGACACGAATTCAACAGGGTTGGTCCACGCTACCGCTGGACCTGAGCGCACAGGGATGGCAAATGGATCAGACCCATCAGCTTTGGATGGCGTGAAACGCAAAGCAAGCACCCACTGAAATCAGGAGATCCTCATGGCATTCCCAACACTCACACCAGCCGTATTCATCAAGCGCGATAACCGCTTTATCGCCAGTGTGCGGCTTGAGGGTGGCGCCCCTGCTGCCGCCTATGTTCCCACAACCGGCCGCCTGACCGGTGCCCTGCGCCCGGGCTGCCGGGTGTGGCTCGAACAATCCGCAGACCCCAATCGTAAAACACCTTATACGCTCCTATTGACCGAGATTGAAGGTGGTGGCCTGTGCTCGGTAAACGCTATCATGGCTAACCGGCTCTTCCATGAGGCGGTGACCCGTAAACAGCTAGCAGCATTTCCATATGAAAAAATAGATAGTGAAGTGCCCCATGGTAGAAGCCGGCTGGACTTTCGCCTTTCACAGAATGGGAATATCTGCTGGGTGGAGGTTAAATCCGTCACTTATGTCGAAGACGGTGTGGGCATGTTCCCTGATGCGCCGACGGCTCGCGGGCGTCGCCACCTGGAAACATTGGCAAAGCTGGCAGCCAGCGGCGACAGGGCCAGTGTGGTCTTCATCGCACAACGCGGGGATGCAGCCAGGTTCGCGCCTTACCAGGCGATTGACCCAGATTTCTCTGAGACTCTGCGCCAGGTGCACCAGGCTGGTGTGGAAGTCCATGCCTACCGCTGTGATGTCAGCCTGGATCAGGTCAAAATTGCTGAAGAGATACCGGTCACATTATGACTTTACTAACACTTTCATCAGCGTTTACATAATCAACACGGTTGAGTACAATAAATCCTGACATTTTCTCTACATAATACTTATCATCCTTCTAATAAAAATAAGGAGTAACACAATGAACATCCTGATCATTGGCGGAACAGGACTGATCAGCACGTCCATTAGCCGTCAGCTTATTGAAGCCGGACACAACTTAACCCTTTTTAACCGCGGCCAGACGGAACCCAGACTGCAGGGAGATTACCAGGTTATTCGAGGAGATCGGAATGACTTTGCGGCCTTTGAAGAAAAAATGGCAGCAGCAGGTCCCTTTGACTGCGTGATCGATATGGTCTGCTTCAATCCTGAACAGGCATCCAGCGCTGTTCGGACGTTCACCGGCCAGGTTGGACAATACATCTTTTGCAGCACAGTCGATGTCTACACAAAACCGCCGGCATCCTTCCCGGTGGTGGAATCCCATCAGCGCATCTCCCTCTCAGATTACGGCCGCGAGAAAGCCAGGTGTGAAGACTATTTCATGGCTGCCCATGTTGCGGGTGACTTCCCGGTCACAATCCTGCGACCAGCCAGTACCTATGGAGAGGGCGGCGGCATTGTCCATACCTTTGGGTGGGAAACTTACTTCCTCGACCGCCTGCTTAAGGGTAAACCCGTCATCGTTCATGGTGATGGCGAAGCGTTATGGGTTTCCTGTCATGTGGATGATGTTGCACGGGCCTTCGTCAATGCCATTGGGAATGAAAAAGCCATTGGCCAGGCTTATCACCTGGCAGGTGAGGAATGGCAGACCTGGAACCAGTATCACGAACGTCTGGCACAAGCCATCGGCGCTCCCAAACCAACCATTATTCACATGCCTTCAGACCTGCTCGTACGTATATCGCCAGATCACACCATGATCACCTTTCTCAATTTCCAGTACACCAACATATTCGATAACAGCGCTGCAAAACAGGACCTGGACTTTAAAATCACCGTGGATTGGCTCAGCGGGTCAAAACGCACTTTTGACTGGCTGGAAGAGAACCAACTCATCCAAAACTGGCAGAGCTTCCCGTTTTACGACCATGTGATCGACCGCTACCGCCAGGAAACCAATGAATTGGTCACCTACCTCGCCGACATCCATAAAC
>SLIC01000265.1 GCA_007135845.1 Candidatus Brevefilum sp. | reverse complement strand
GCATGGATCAGCTGACCGAGAGCCAGCAGATCACGATGAAGGTGGCCAGCGTGATCGGACGTCTTTTCTCGGCAGCCATGGTATGGGGCGCTTACCCGCAGCTGGGGTCTTATCAGCAGGTCAAAGCAAACCTGCAGGTGCTCAGTGACCTAGATATCGCCCCGCTTGATACCCCTGAACCTGAATTAACCTACCTATTCAAGCACATCATCACCCAGGAGGTGGCTTACGAGAGCCTGCTGCATGCTACCCGGGCGATGCTGCACGAGCAGATTGGATTGGAAATCGAGCGAATATTTGCTGATCACCTGGACCAGCAGGTCAACCTGTTAGCATTTCACTTTGAGCGCAGTGAGAACCAGGAGAAAAAGCAGCGCTACCTGTTACGTGCCGGGGAAGCAGCCCAGGCGAGTTATGCCAATGACGCGGCCATAGAATATTATCAAAAAGTCGTCCCGCTGCTGCCAGAAGATGAGCGCGGCGCTGTGTTGCGTAAACTGGGCAAGGTGTTTGAACTGACAGGGCAGTGGGAAGCCGCAGCGGAGCAGTATCATCAAGCCCTATCCCTGGTGACCGATGCAGGAGATCAACCAGGCCAGGCCTGGTGCCAGGCCGAGATCGGTGAACTCTATCGCAAGCAGGGTCAGTTTGACCAGGCAAAAAACAGGCTGGAAAATGCCAAATTAGGTTTTGAAACCCTGGACGACCAAGCGGGCGTCGGCCAGGTGCTGCATTATGGCGGCACGGTTGCAGACCAGCAGGGTGATTTCGAGAATGCCCGTGCTTTGTGGAACGAAAGCCTTGCTATTCGGCGTGAATTGGATGACCAACCCGCAATTGGCGGGCTGTTAAGCAACCTGGCGATTGTCTCGGCCCGACAGGGCGATTTCGACACAGCAAGCAGCCTGCTGGCGGACAGCCTGGTAGTGCGGCGCGCCGTCAATGACCGGTGGGCCGTTGCGGTTACTCTCAATAACATCGGTTTCCTGGCAACGTTGCAGGGACATATGGATGAAGCCCAGCAGGCACTGGAAGAAGCCCTAGCGCTACAGCGGGAAATTGGCGATCGCTGGATGATCGGTAATGCGCTCAACAACCTGGGGAATGTTGCCCGCGATCAGTCCAATTACGACGAAGCCGCGGCTTTGTATGCTGAAAGCCTGGGAATCTACCGGGTGTTAGGAGACAAAAGTGCCCTGGCCTACCTGCTGGAAGACACCGGGCGCCTGGCCGCATTGCAGGGAGTGGGTCAGCTTGCCTTGCAGTTGGCTGGGGCGGCCTCTTCATTGCGGGATGAAATCGGTGCGCCCCTCACCCCCAGCGAGGTTGAGCAGCTTGATGCAGGTCTGGCGCCTGCCCGTGAGACATTGGGCAACCAGGCTGAGGCGGCCTGGTCTGCCGGCCAGGCGCTGTCGCTGGATGAAGTGATTGACCTTGCCCTCGGTGGGTAATAACGGGATGTGATGCATCCAGGCTCTACGCAATTTTAGGATAGATCTTTAACAGGTTACTTGCTTCTGTACTCAATGTGTGATGCAATTTAACGAACCGCCTCATACCTAATACCCAATTACCTCATACCTTTCCATCTACGCACCACTCAATTTACAACCTTCTTTAAAGACCATTCACTTTTCACCATTCACCATTCACCAATTCCCCTCTTTTCCCGTATAATTCAGTTACCATGAGCAGCGTTGATGAAGTAAAAGCCAGGCTGGATATTGTTGATGTCGTTTCCGAAACGGTGAACCTGCGCCATGCCGGGAAAAACTATTCCGGTTTTTGCCCCTTTCACACAAACACGAAAACGCCGGCCTTCGCTGTGTTCCCTGACTCGCAGACCTGGCGCTGTTTTGGCCAGTGCAATGAGGGCGGCGATGTTTTCAATTTCGTGATGAAACGCGAGGGCTGGGATTTCCCTGAGACCCTGCGCTTTTTGGCGGATCGCGCCGGCGTGACCCTGCAGGAATTCACCCCCGAGCAGAAGGAACAGGTTGAGGAAAATGAACGCCTGCGTGAAATCCTCAGCATGGCGGTGACCTTTTTCCAACACCAATTGCGCAATACAGCTGCAGGAAAAGCTGCGCTGGATTATTTACACAAGCGCAAGCTGACGGATGAAACAATCGATGACTTTGCCCTCGGCTATGCACCTGATTCTTGGGACACCCTGATGAATTACATGTTCTCGCGCCAGGTATCTCAGGAAGACCTGGTCAACACCGGCCTGGTGACCGAGCGGGAGGACGGCGGGGTGTACGACCGCTTCAGGCACCGCCTGGTGATCCCTATTCGCGATCACCAGGGGCGGATGTGTGGCTTCGGTGGGCGTGTTCTGCGTCCGGATGATGTGCCGAAATACCTCAACTCGCCCAAAACAGCAGTTTTCGATAAGGGGCGTTTGTTATACGGCCTCGACATGGCCCGCCGGGATATTCGCGCGCAAGACCAGGTGGTGATCGTAGAGGGCTACCTGGATGTGATTGGTCCGTACCAGGCCGGGTTTAAGAATTGTGTTTCTCCCATGGGTACAGCCCTGACGGAGGACCAATTCCGACTGATCAAACGCTATACCCGCAAGATCATCCTGGCACTAGATCCGGATGCTGCCGGTCAACGGGCTACGCTGCGTGGCTTGCAAATCGCCCGGGAGTCCCTGGAGCGTGAGGGTGAGGTGTTGTTTGATGCCCGCGGCCTGATGCAGGTTGAGGGCCGCCTCAGGGCCGATATCCGCGTCACAACACTCCCCGACGGGTTAGACCCGGATGAGATCGCCCTGGACGATCCTGATCGCTGGGCGCAGCTGATTAAAGATGCCAAGCCCGTGGTAATCCATGTGATGGAAACCCTGGCCCAGCGGGAAGATTTTGATGATCCCAAGGCTAAGGAGGAAATCGCCAACCAGGTGCTGCCGCTGATTGAAGACGTCAAGGGCAGTGTTGAACGGGAGGCTTACCGGCAGCGGTTGGCAAGGTTGTTGAAGGTCGATGAACGCGCGCTGGTGAGGGGCTTCACTGGACGGGTATCGCGGCGGCGCCCGCCGGCACGGGGCACGCTGGGAGGTTCTCGCTTTTCTGAGGGGGATGCAGCTACACCAGCGCTGCGAGATCCCATATCCTCGCACCGGCAATTGGAACACGCATGCATACAAGCACTGCTCTCTGATCCCACCCTGTTGCATTTTGTCGACCGTTCTTTTCGTCAGTTTGAGCTGGCCTGTGTACATCCGGAGGATTTTTCACATACGGATCATCGCGAGATGTTTGTGTTTGTGCAAAACGCCCTGGACCAGGAGGTTGAAGATCCGCTGACCTTTATTCAAAGTCGAATACCTGGTGAGATGATAGAGGCGTATGGCGAGCTTGCATCTGATGATGCCTATCCAGATTGGCGCCTTCAGCCGAATGACCCGAAACTGGAAGCGCTGATAAATATGTTCATACGATTACGCCGCATCCGCATTGATCAAGGGTTGGACCAATTGGTGTTTCTGCAAAGCCAAGAGTCGGATCAGAACGAGGAAATTGGTATTGATATCAACCAGGTTTCTCTGGAATATGTCCAGGCACGAGCAAAATTAGACCAGGCTTTACGCCAGTCCTTCGCTAAGGGTAAGTAAAAGGTTTTAATAAACTCGTGTTAAAATTAAAGCTAAGCGGTTACAAAACCGGGATTAACACATTGAAAGTGATGGAATAGAACGATTATAAAGAAATCATGACTGAGGAAGAACCAGGACAAGTTTCACCACAAAGAGGTGACCTGGTGAGCAAAAGTGATCCGGCTGGTGAGAGCCAAAACGCCGATTTCAAATCACCAGGGATAGCCAGCCTCCTCGACAGCATTGAGGATCCGGTCAGGCTGTATATGCGCGAAATTGGGCAGATTGACTTGCTGGGTGCTGATGATGAGTTTTGGCTTTCCAGCCGGATGAAAGCGCAAGACCTGGTGGCGGAGCTAAAAAACAAACTGGCTGAAACTGACCAGGCTGGACATAAAGCCTTAATGCAGATGGTCTTCGATGAGCTGTTGGCAATTAATGCCAATCTCAAGCGTATGGCGAAGAAAATCCGTTTCGATTTGCCTGATGTTCGCTTAGTGGTTCAGGAGACCCAAGCACTTCGCCATGATTGGCATGTGGATCAGCCATCTTATTTCCGCAACTACTTAGAAAAAAACTTTTGGGCTGCTGAGAACAAACAGCGGGAACTGATCCGGCAGATCTTCAGATTCTACCTGTGTCTCTACTTGTTACATCTCAATATCTCTAAAGACCTGGTTGATACCCTCCAGAAAAAACCAAGAATGCCTGGACTAGCCTTTTTTAAGGGCAGATTACCTGATGAGGCGGTCTTGCAAGCGAACTTCACCGAAATTGAGCTGCGGAATGGCGAAGCGAACCAGATCCTGACCCTGGCAAACCTGCGCCTGGTGGTCAGTGTGGCCAAGCGTTACATGAACCGCGGAATCGCCTTCCTCGATTTGATCCAGGAAGGCAATCTGGGGTTGCTACGAGCGATCCAGAAATTTGACCCCACCCTTGGGTTTAAATTCAGCACGTATGCAACCTGGTGGATCCGGCAATCGATCAGCCGTTATATCGCAGAGCATGCGCGCACAATCCGTTTACCCGTGCATATGTACGAATCGATTTCTCGTGTCTTGCGAATCCAGCGCTATTTAACCCAAGAACTGGGACGCGATCCCTCCCTGGAAGAAATTGCCCTTGAATCTGAATACTTAGACGAAGCCGCTGTTGAAGCGATTCACCATGCATTAAGGGAAAACGTGTCCCCTGACCCGATTCACATCATTGCCTGGGAGGATGCTGTCGACAAGATCAGCAACATTCTCAAAGTCGCTGAGGAACCAATTTCCTTAGAGAGGCCGGTTGGTGACGAAGATAACAGCACCCTGGGTGATTTTATTGAAGACCAGGAAGCTTCGGCGCCAATGGATGAGGCTGCCAAGGAAATGCTGCGTGTCCAGGTTCGCCAGTCATTAACCTCGCTATCTGAACGAGAGCGGCAAGTTCTGGAATTGCGTTTTGGATTGATCGATGGTCAGGATCACACCCTGGAAGAGGTCAGCCAGTATTTTAACATCACCCGTGAGCGTGTGCGGCAAATCGAAGCCAAAGCGCTGCGTAAGCTGCGTCACCCCAGCCGCAGTGCTGATTTGCGAG
>SLIC01000185.1 GCA_007135845.1 Candidatus Brevefilum sp. | reverse complement strand
CAGGATCACACCCTGGAAGAGGTCAGCCAGTATTTTAACATCACCCGTGAGCGTGTGCGGCAAATCGAAGCCAAAGCGCTGCGTAAGCTGCGTCACCCCAGCCGCAGTGCTGATTTGCGAGAATTTTTATGATTAAGGGACCAATACGTTCATGAATACACCGAAGAAAACACCCTATCAACAAGCCAGGGATGGCAACCGAGCATTCTGGGATGAGCTTACGCCCGTTCACCTGCGCAGTTACGGTGTGGAACGATTTTTATCTGGTGAGCGCTGGCTGCCGCCGGAAATGCTGAAAGAGGTGGGCGATGTGAACGGGTTGTCACTGCTGCATCTGCAATGTCATTTTGGATTAGACAGCCTGGCCTGGGTGCGAGAAGGTGCCAAGGTGACGGGGGTGGATTTCTCCCCTCCCGCGATCGAGGCTGCTCGAGAGCTTTCCAAACGTGCCAACCTGCCTGCCAGCTTTGTCTGTTCCGACATCTACGACCTGCCGAATAACCTCCAGGGGACCTTTGATATCGTCTTTACCTCTATCGGGGTGCTGTGCTGGCTTAAGGACCTGGACGCCTGGGCGCGCATCATTGCTCACTTTCTCAAGCCGGGTGGGTTCTTCTATATCATGGATGGTCATCCCCTGCTGTACACCTTTGACGACGAAGGGCAGTGGTCCTTCATCGTTTCTTACTTCCATGACCCTGAACCCTATGTCTGGGATGATGAAAATGCCGATTACATGGACCCCAGCTATAAAACCAACGCAGCGACCTATGAATGGCAGTGGGCCGTCAGCGATATCATCAACGCTGTGATCGGGGCCGGTTTAACCCTGGAATTTTTCAACGAATACGATGCTCTCCAGGACCCTGTTTATCCGGAAATGAAGCCGCGTGAAGATGGCCTGTATACCTTTCCGGCTATGCCCGTACCGCTGCCGATAGTCTTTTCTCTCAAAGCACGCAAAGGTGCTTGATGGTACCGCTTTCTGACTCGAAGCAGGCGCAGCAAAAGCAGCCTTTATATGCGCAGATTTATGACATGGTACGCCTTATTCCCCCTGGCAGGGTGACCACCTATGGGCGGGTTGCTGAGCTGGTGGGCGGTTGTACGGCACGTATGGTGGGCTACGCGATGGCTTCGCTAAAACGCGGTACCGCACCGGATGTGCCCTGGCAGCGGGTGATCAATGCCCAGGGGAAAATCAGCGTTCATGGTGATGGGATTGGGAATGCCATGCAGCGTACCCTGCTTGAAGCAGAAGGGGTGCATTTTGATCCCCAGGGCAGGGTGGATTTTTTAGTATTTGGCTGGTCAGGCCCAGAGGCACCTTACTGATGGCTGCGGAGATTTTTCTATCAACTTTACCATTTTCTAACGGGTTTTATTAAAGGATTTGATCGCGTTATGACACACATTTCCCTTTCGCAAGTGATCCTGTTTGTGAGCGACATGGCAAGCGCGGTGCAGTTCTACCGTGATGTGCTTGGTTTGACGGTGCGTTACCCGGCAGAACTGGCTGATTATTCGCAAGAAATGTGGGTTGAGCTGGATGCCGGTGCTTGTTCCCTGGCTTTGCATGGCGGTTCACAAAGGCAGCCGGGAACCGAACACCAAATGGTGTTCTTTGTGGAGAATTTGGAGGCGACCCATTCAGCAATTCGTAAAGCGGGTTTTGAAATTGGTGAAATTCGCCTCCTGGAAGATGGCAAACCGGCTGCTAAGGGCATTGATCCTGAGGGTCATTGCTTCACCATTCGCGCTGCCAATACATCAATGATTTGATGTTCAAACTTCACGGCTGTTATAATCATGAGGGGTTGAACCGTGCTGTTGATCAGGTGTGAATGAAGAAAGGATGTGGAAAAATGGGTGCAAACATCGTCGTAGGTGGTTTCTGGGGGGACGAAGGAAAAGGCTTGGTGAGCGCCTGGCAGGCGTATAAGGATCAATCGCTGGGCGTGTTCAGGGGTTGTGGGGGTGCTAACCCGGAGCATGGGTTGTTTATTGGCGAGGATTATGTTAAAACCAACCAGCTCCCATTGGGCTTCATTTTTGGTGGATCCCTGATTGGACTTGGGCCGGGTACGGCTGTGGACGTAGAAAAATTTCTGTACGAGGTGAACCGCTTCCGCATTCCTCTTGAAAAAGTATGTGTGGATCCTATGTGCCCGATCATCACCCCGGAAAACGTCCAGGAAGAGATTGGCAGTGCCAGCATGGATGCGATCGGCAGCACCAAGAGCGGCACCGGTATCGCCATGTCTCATGCCGCTTTGCGTATTGCCCCATTGGCTCGGGATATTGAATCCCTGCAGCCCTACCTGGCTGATATCTCCCAATTGGCCAATGACCTGGCACAGGAAGGCACCATCAACCTGGAGAGCACCCAGGGGACTTTTCTTTCTCGCTATTATGGCGATTATCCCAATGTCACCTCGGTGGATGTGACTGCGCCGTCGGTGATCGCCGGGGTGGGTTTGAACTGGCGCTTGGTCGATAATGTGATTGTGTGTATCAAAGCTTTGCCAACACGGGAGGGGACCGGTCCAATGGGGGATGTGGATGAGTTTACGCTCGAGGAAATGGAATCATTGGGAATTGTGGAATACAGCTCAATTATTGATCCTGACACTGGTAAGCACCAAGTCAGGAGAAAAGCCAAAGGCACTGATTACAACCTGCTCAAACGGGTGATCACTCTCAATGGCGCGAACCAGATAGCGCTTACCTTTGCTGAACACTATGACCCAGCGGTCAAGGGCATACGAAGGTGGTCGCAATTAACACAAAAAGTTAAAAACTTGATTGATGAGATTGAAAAACGAACCGATGTTGAAGTAACGCTGGTCAATACCGGTAAGCAGTGGACCAGTATGGTCAGCAAATTTGATGATCTACCAGCGGTCAGTGATGCGTTGGTGACCCGATTAAAGTCTTATCGCTAAACAGCCTACCTGTCGTTATCAACCAATATCAAGTTTTCTAGTCTCGATCTGCTGATCAACCCAGGCCTGACCTTCAGGAGTCAGCACCCGAATTTCTTCACCATCCCGGCCGAACTGCCTGTAATCTAAACCGTAACCGACCACAAACAGGGGTTGAATAAACAGCCCGACATGCCGGACCTCGGGGAGGTGCCGGAACCCGTTCAGGCCGGTGTTGCGCCATTCGATATTTTCCGGTCGTTCTTTGAAAAGAAAGGTGCAGATATTCCGCTGGGATACATTGTTGCTGTCCAGGTAGTCGCACACCCGGATAATGGTTTCCGATGTGTCGATAATATCTTCCACAATCACCACCAGCCTGTTCCCCATTTCTGGACCTTCATAAGGGAAGACTTGAACATCTCCGCTTCCTTCTGTGCCCTGGTAATGGTGGTGGGTTTTCAGCCAAGCACTCTCGAAATTGAATGATAGCTTGTTTAATTCACGGGTTAGGTCATTATGGAAGGGAACCGCACCCTCACGCAGGCACAGCAAGATAGGCACTTTGCCAAAATAATCAATGCTGTAATACATTTCTTTTGCCAGTCGTTTGACCACCGATTGAATACGTTCGTGGCTGGCAACAATTTCTCCTAAAAATTCACTGGGTATTGCATAAGAACCCATTAAAAGCTCCTCTGGTGATTGTCTTGATGTTACATCTATTTTATCGTACTAGCTTCATAAAACACCGTCAATGGTGAGATATTTCAACCAGTTTATGAGCTGTACACTGTCTGAAGGATAAACCAATCCTGGTTATAATGGATGCAATTTGAACACATAGTAAGTTTTAAGACAAATCCCAGGCAGGAAGGTAAGCGCCAGATGCCCAAATTAAAAGACATATACCGAAAATCAGCAGAGCGTTACCAGGCGTTGGTCGGCCGAGAGGATTACGAAAGTAACCTGCTGCCGGCCATCCTCGGGGTTGACAGCCTGGTAGGTAAGGATGTGATCGAATTGGGTGCAGGTACTGGTCGGGTCAGCTGCCTGATTGCCCCGTTTGCCCGCCGGCTGGTTGCGGCGGATATTTCTCACCATATGCTGTCGCTGGGGAGGCGGCGGTTGGAAGCGCGGGGATTACTTAATTGCTATTACACACTGGAATCGCATCGCTGGCTGCCTTTTGCAAAAGCCTCAGCGGATGTGGTTATTGCCGGTTGGAGTTTTTGTTATGCGGCCCTGGATGCTGGTGAAGCCTGGCAGCCTGCATTAGAAAGAGCGCTGTCAGAAGTTGATCGCGTCCTGCGACCGGCTGGACGGCTGATCTTGATCGAATCCCTGGGGACTGGCTTCACCAGCCCTAATCGACCAGCCGTGCTGGTGGATTACCTGGCTTACCTTGACAAACATGGTTTTGAATCAACCTGGTTTCGAACCGATTATTGTTTTGTTGACACAGCAGAGGCGAAGGACCTGACAGGTTTCTTTTTTGGTGATGCACCAATGCCCATGTGGGAGACGGAATCCGGTGTGATCGTTCCGGAGTGTACCGGTTTGTGGTGGAAGTCGTTTTCTTAGGACCTCTCACACACTCATTGCAGCTCTAATTGCTGATATCCTGCAGGCACCAATTTTAAAGTCAAGTCATAATTTAGGTCTGATTGTGATTGGCCTATATGCGATCATCCCATACCGGCGCAGCGCAGTTTCCAAAATCATATTAACTAGTTCTTCATGATTGATGCCATCAGCGGCGGCTTCGATGACGATATCCGAAATCCCGGGTGAAAGTCCGGGCAAGGGGTTGATCTCGAGGATATAGGGCTTCCCATTCTCTTGGGAGTTCAGGCGAAAATCCACCCGGGCAACATCCAACGCACCCGTCACGCGGAAGACGGCTGCAGCTAACCAATTGAGCTCATCGACCTGCTCGTCATCCAGCGGGGCGGGACAGATATAATTAAGCTGATCCGCCAGGGCAACCTTCAACCGGTTGGCATACACACCATCTGTTTCGAGGTAGGGTGATAGGTCAACCTCCATGGGTGGGAAGAAACGCAGACCAGATTGAATACGCGGTAAATTTTCGTCGTGTGGTAGGCGCCGGGCGACCGGCCCCACCAGGTTGCCTATCATACCAACTGTCACTTCACGTCCTTCGATAAAGGTTTCGACCAGTGCGGGTTCTTGATAGCGTTCGATCATCAATTGAACTTGATCGCGCAGTTCAGTTTCGTTTTTAACGATAGATTTTGCAGT
>SLIC01000108.1 GCA_007135845.1 Candidatus Brevefilum sp. | reverse complement strand
CGGCCGATTCATGCACAGCTGTTGTCAGGGCCAGGGATTGAATACCGTCAGCCAGACTGCAACGGGATGGAGCATTTTCTATAATGATTGCTTGGAAATGTTCCAATTCAGCCAGAAATAAGTCATTTCGCTCAAACCCGGTTGGGGGTTCAACGCTATCCCAGTGACTGCCATCAACATAAAAGACCTTCGCAATACCAGTGCCGTTATCCCAGCGAAGAGAGCCCTCCGAACCATTGATTTCCAACCAATGTGCGGGCGGCTGCTGCAAGTAATCTAAATGAACCGAACCCACAACTCCGCTATCAAATTTTAATGTGATTTCTGCCACATCTTCAACATCTAACACCAGGTCAGACACCTGGTCAGTGAACGCGAAAAGTGATTGAACGTCGCCAAACAACCAGCGCACATAATCCAACGGATGGCTGAGGGTATTAACCACGCCCCCACCCAAGGCCTTTTGGGCGGCGTAACCAAAGCGATAATCCTCCCAGGGATGCCAGTTTGGCAGGTATTCTCCCCAATGGGCGCGAAAAGTCAGCGGTCTCCCAATCGACCCCGCATCTAACAACGCCTTAACTTTCATCAATACTGGATGAAACCGAAATTGAAAACCAACCAAAGTTTTCACCCCAGCTTTTTCAACCGCCCTTTGCAGCACAAACACATTTTCATCGAATTTGGCTGCGACAGGTTTCTCAATCAACAGGTGGCACCCTGCCTTTGCCGCAGGAATAGCGACATCTAGGTGCAAAGCCGTAGGATTGGCAATGATCACCGCATCTGGTTTATTAGAAATAGCCTGGTCAAGATCGGTTTCAATGGGGTAGCGTGCCAGTTCATCATCAGGCAAGGTGCTTTGATGGGTTCGATATAGCAGGATATCTTCCTGACCCATTGCTTCGAGATTTCTGAGATGCCGTCGACCAATCGATCCCAAACCCACAATTAACCACTTCATTTTTACTCATCCTGACCAGGAGTTCAGGTTTTAGATATTAGGAATTAGGAATTAGGAATTAGGTGATTAGGTATAGGTATCAGCGGATTAGGAAACTGATGAATTGTGCTCAGCTAATACTGCTACCTATTACCTATTACCTACTTCCTACTACCTATTACCTACTTCCTACTTCCTAACTATTCATTCAATAACCGGTACAGCCAATTAACCACAGCCTGCAAAGGATAGCGGATCAGGCGGATCCTCAACAAACGCTGGATTAAACCACGTGGTGCTTTGGAAGCTGCCGCAGCTTGCACCGTAATGCCCGCTTCTCTCACCAAATCTACCACATCCTCAGAAATCGCATTACCCAATAACACCATCGTTTGGTGCCTGGTGGTTAGGCGGAGATAACCTTTTCCATCCATGCGATCATCCAGCTCCACCATGC
This sequence comes from Candidatus Brevefilum sp., assembly GCA_007135845.1. Next base: position 3,801 of record SLIC01000108.1, on the reverse strand, counting down.
GCCCCATAGCGTGATCGCTCCAACCCTCTGGCAGCATCTCCTCAAGAACTTCCTTAACAACCACCTTTGGACATACCATTTGGAAATGGTGAGCCGAGACCCAGGCCTCTACGCCTTGATAGTTCACAATGATATCTTCCATGCCTTCTGTCTCAGCCCGGTATTGATCCCAGGTGCGACCGGTGTTAACCAGGTATTCTTCCTCCCATTTTCTGGGCATCAATAACCCCTGCTGAACGCTACCTCCAGCAGGTTCATCGTCGGTCAGGACTTTCGCAAATGCAACCGTGTTATCAGAACTCAAACCCACCCGCTGCCGAATATAAAAACCAGTCACCGCTCCCACTTTTGGATAAGTGTCAATGATCTCCAGGTGAGCGGACAACCATCCGGGAAGATGAAAGACATCATCATCCGTATAAGCAACGATCTCTCCAGGTGCAGTGTTAAAAATGATGCTTAAAGCAGTCAACTTACCAATATTGTGTTTTGAGAGCAATAAATAATCAATTGAACCACGATCATTTAGCAATTGTAAGTAAGCCACCATTTTAGAGCAGGAGCCATTATCGAATACCAGCAAATCAAAGGGTTCTTTGGTGTTTGCCAGGATACTTTCAATCGTCGCTTTGGTGACATCCAGCCTGTTTTGGAAGTAACCCGTTTCATGCGGCGCGTAGACCAGCACCGCCACTGTCGTCCTGGCAGGTTGATGATCCAACGTTTTTCCCCGGGAGGGATTATATCCAATCCGTGGCATGGTTTGCTCTCAATTCTTTCCTTTATTAACCGAACGTTTCTTAAGCATTGACGCCAGCCAAACCCGCGCCTCTTTGTATGCATTAACTGGGTGAAACATAGCAAACGATAGCCAACCTAATAGTCGTGAACGCAGCCGTATTAAAGGGAAAATTTCCACCTCACGCCAAAAGGATTCCCAGGTCAATCGTTTTTGTTTAAGCTTTCTATCCTCCAAATCATGGGTTGCATCTTTTAAGGTGAAAATCGTCCGGCGACCGCCAGCTATTTGAATATTGCTGCTCGTTTCCGGTAAACGGTAATGCCTGGCACCGCCTGGCAGATGGCTGTAATCATGATTCTGGTGGACAACTAATAAGGACTTACTCAAATCAATGACAGGCCAACCTTGCCTGCGTGCCCAGAAAATCATCCAGTTATCCCAACCGGCACGGCCAACAGCAAATTCGGGTATCTGTCGAAAGCAAGATCGAGGGAAAATAAAATAATCGCTGCCGGTTTGCGGGTGGAGTGTCCCTTCAGTTATTGTTCGTTCACGCAACTGTTCATCCCATCCCTCAGAAAAAACCAGAGCCTCTTCGATATCCAGATCCCAGCGTTGTCCAACAGCCAGGAATTGTTTCTTTTCCTGTTCTAGCGCCTTTATTGTGGGCAGCAATTCTGGATGAAACAGGATATCCGCATTGGCATAAGCTAAAAATGGCGACTCATTTACCCCACGTGCAAGCTCAAAAATCGAGCTGATCAGTGGTGTGCCTTTTTCGTTACAGCGTACTGACGGTAAGTGTCGAATACCAAACTCCTGGCAGTTCTCAGCAATTCCAGGATCATCACCGATCGCCACAACTTCAACCTCTTCGCCCAGTGCCAACCAGTTTCGCAGCATATTCCGTTGAATGACTCTGATATGGGGATCCGTAAAGGGCTTTGGTGCAGTAAATAAAGTCAATAATAGCATGATTAGATCATCTATTTTATGTGTCAGTTAGTGGAAGCCACGCTTGGCGGGGAAAAAGTTTCTCCACACTTCTTCGATAAAGGAGACCGGCTTTTCGTTTAAAACGTACCAAACGATCGCGCTTAATCGGAGGCAGGGGCGCATCATCCGGTAAGGCTTGTGCACACAACGTCAAATACAGGTTCAACAAAGACGAACGAGGGAAACCGTGTCGGTGGAAAAAGAAGACATGATAACCAGCCTGGCGTAAAGCCAGCTGTAAAGTATTAGGAGTGTAGCAGGCCAGGTGTGCCAGCTCATAACTTTCATGAGCATAAAAATTCGGAACCTCAAGTAATAAGATACCATCATCCTGTAACAATTCTTTACGGATAAGTTCTAATGTCCCAACGGGGTCTGCAAGGTGCTCCAATACATGGATCATGCTAATCAGATCAAATTTCTGTGGGCTATTATCCACCAATTGTTCCAAAGATGCATACATTTTCAATCCACGCTGCTCAGCAAATGAACGATAAGCATCTCCGGGTTCCACACCGATGGCTTCTCCTCTCTGCGGCGTTTGATGCCTCCCTTCGGTCATAAATGCGGTTTGAAATGTTTCCAACAGCAAACCAGAAGAAGCACCTATATCCAGGATTCTTTCTCGCGGTTGAATCTTGAGCGTTTGTAACAAACCTGCTAGGGACAAGGCACGTTTTTCCTGAACCCAAAGATCTTTTTCCGTTGGTTCAGCATTGGCCTGGTATATTTTGCGATAGGTTTCTGTGTAAAAGGCTTCATCTGCTGCTCGACTGCCATCAGTGGACTGAAAAATCAGTCCACAGTTTTCACACTGGAAATACACCAGTGGATAACCAAAGGATTCCACTTTGGCGAATTCTTCTTGTTGTCCTGATCCGCATAAAATACAGTTCATTTGCTGCTCTTTATATATTATTTGGCGTAATTATATCACTCGAAGAGGCCTCGAACTTCCTCACCCATCCATCAAAAATCGCCAGGTCGTCCCCGATCTGGTTAGCAATGTGTCTGACCTACATTCCTAATAATTTCAGCTAACAGCTTATGTATCAGCAAGAAAATCAAATCTGACTATCCCGATGGTGGGAACATCGTCTATTCACAATTAGAAAACCATCATTGGACTTCGAAAGCTCAATACCTGTCGTCGGTATCCTGGTAACTCTTATGAACCACACCGGCATTAAGAGCCAACCATTCCGGGAATTCGTTCAATACAGTGATCACATCCTCCAGGGAAAAATCATTGATGCCATCAAAATGCTTGTATATCAAACGAATCAAGGATAGATCCTGTGGTGTGTCAACTGTCAATCGATATCGGCTCAGATCAGGCTCATGGTCAACCAGCATTACAGTAAAACGCCCCTCCTTTTCATAGAAATAGGGCATCACATGCTCTCGGGCATACCCGGATTGAGCCTCTCGCCAGGCGCGCGCCAGGTTTTCGAAAGACACCACTTCTGTATCCATGCCAATTGGTGTAGTTCGTTTCCAGGGAGGTGGCAGTCGGTTGGCTGCAAAATCAACGCCTGAATCAAAAAACGCTTTTACTGTCCGATCAATTTCATAGGGATCAATGAGTGGGCAGTCGCCGGTCAGACGAACAATGGTTGCAGCTCCGAACAACCTCGCAACCTGGTAATAACGATCAAGCACATCCATTGGGTCGCCGCGATAAACAGGAATACCATTTGAACGACACATATCGGCAACCGGGTCATCACCTGGCTCAGTTGTTGTCGCTACGACCACTTGTCCAATGGTTTGAGCCCGACGAACGCGCACGACCTCACGCATTAACATTGGCATCCCAACAATATCTTTTAGTACCTTTCCAGGCAAACGGCTCGAGCCCATACGCGCCTGGATGATGGCAACCACTGTTGGATTTCTATATTCCATTGATTTTTTCACATTAATTCAAATCTTCAAAAGATAGCGAAGCGACGATTGTGTCGTATACTGAAAGCTGCCCATATACTTCCTGGCGGTCAGCATTGAACCCAACCAGGTAAAGTGTCCCAGAGTCCTTAAAGACATACACAGCCTGTGTTAAT
>SLIC01000143.1 GCA_007135845.1 Candidatus Brevefilum sp. | reverse complement strand
CATCTTAATACCCGTTGATCTGCGCCCAATCATCATCGAAGTTGGCCGCGGCTTCGTCCGCCAGCCTCTGGGTCAGGAATGCTTCAACATCCTTTTCCCATATAAATCCCGATTTAACCCCCTGGGCGGCGTATTGGGCAATCTCGGTGGCATCATAAATGCCCGTGCACAGCTCAACAGCATACCCCTGCCGGTCGATGATGGCCTGCATCGCCAGCACCCCTTCCATCTTGGGCAGGATGCCGCGCCTTTGCAGCATCCCGCTGTAGGGGGCAACCGCAGCAGCCCCGGCTGCCGCAGCCAACACCATCCAGGCGCTGGTCGGCACTGCCGTAGCCATCACCTTCAGACCCTGGTCACTTAAACGGCGGATAACAGCCAGTCCGTTGCGCGTGGTCGGCACCTTGATGCGCATCTTATCCGGATCAATCGCCAGCATCAGCGCAGCTTCACGCAGCATGTCCGCCACCTCGCCAGCCCGCAGCTGGTAATAGGCATAGGGTGCCATCCTGCAGATCTCCGCAAAAAGGGATTTGGGCTCCCGTCCCTCCTGGGCAACCACATGGGGGTTGGTAATCACGCCTGTGAAAACCCCGTAATCTAAACAGGTTTCAATCCGATTAAGGTTAGCCGTTGCCAGCCAAAGTTTCATCTCAACCTCCTACTGCAAAGCGTGTTTATTGTAATTTTGCCAACAGGTCACGATGTGCCTTAAACACCCTTTTTTCCTGTGCATCCACGGCGGCCAGGTCATCACTGACATTATGGCTTGGATAGACGGTTACATCCACACCGGCTGCCTGTAATGCACGGATGGTTTCCACCACGATCGTGTTCATGATCACCATACCGGCAATCGTTGAACTCCCACCGGTGCGCAGTCTGCCATCCAATGTCACCAGCGTATCACCCTCTGGGGCATGGTTGTCGATGTAAATATCGGCTACCTCAAACAAGCGCTGACCCAGGGGGTTCTTGGGTTGATTGGCAAGGGCATGCGCGCGAGACCCAACCCCGATCGTCGTCAGACCCCGCTGATTTGCCAGCCAGCACAACTCAACCGGTAAAGCATTAATGCCTGAGTTGGAGAAAACAATCAGTGTGTCTTCAGGTGTCAGGGCATAGTTTGAGAGGATTACCTCGGCAAAACCTGCTGTCCCCTCCAGGAAGGACATTTGCTTCTGCCCACCCTTGCCGGTGACAAACCCATTAAACCCAAACACCGGTTCAGTAATCTGAACAAACCCCGGTGTACTGCCAATGCGGGGAAAAGCTTCCTGTGGGGGCAGGGCGCTGTGACCGGCACCAAACAGCAGCACCGCCCGCCCCGCTTTGATAGATGTGGCACAGGCTTTCACTGCCTGGTGGATGGTATCTTGTTCTTCACGTTGTATGGTATCAAGCAGATTCTGGATTTCTTGAATAAATTCCATCTGCAAAAGCACTCCTCAAGTAATTTTTTAATTATTTTATTTCATCAAGCAAAATTCTACTTCATTAAAGGTTACCCCAAACACACCTGTCAAATGTTACATGCACTCGAATTAATTAAGGTAGAATCCATTCGTACGCCCGTCCAAAACCATCAACAGCATTCAGGATTTGAAACATGGACTTTGATCTGCACGCACCCTATCAACCCACCGGTGACCAACCCCAGGCGATCAGCGAGCTGGTGGCAGGGATCCAGCGCGGCGATCGCCACCAGGTCTTGTTGGGTGCTACCGGCACCGGTAAAACCTTTACCATCGCCAACGTGATCCAGCAGGTGCAGCTGCCAACGCTGGTGATGGCCCATAACAAAACCCTGGCAGCCCAGCTCTACGCCGAGTTCAAGGAATTCTTCCCCAATAATGCCGTAGAGTACTTCGTCTCGTATTACGACTACTACCAGCCCGAAGCCTATGTCCCCCAGCGTGACCTGTACATCGAAAAGGAAACCGATATCAACGAGGAAATCGACCGCCTGCGCCTGGCAGCCACCACTGCGCTGATGTCGCGCAAGGACGTCATCATCGTTGCCTCAGTCTCTGCCATCTACGGCCTGGGCGACCCGGAGGCGTATCGCAGCATCGTCATCCGGTTGGAAGTGGGTGAGATCTACCGCCGCAACGCACTGCTGCGGCGGCTGGTCGAGAGCCAGTATTCTCGCAACGATTTCGAGCTGAAGCCGGGCGTATTTCGGGTGCGCGGCGATACCCTCGAAGTGCTCCCGGCGTATGATGACACCCGCGCCTTTCGCATCAGCTTCTTCGGGGATGAGGTGGAACGCATCATCACCGTCAACCCCCTCACCGGTGAGGTGTTCGACAACCTGGATGCCGTTGAGATCTACCCCGCCAAGCACTATATCACCGAAGAAGAGCGCATGGATCAGGCATTGGCAAACATTGAATCTGAACTGGAGGCACGCCTGTCAGAACTGCGCGCTGCCGATCAGCTTCTTGAAGCGCAGCGCCTGGAACAGCGCACCCGCTACGACCTGGAGATGCTGCGTGAGGTCGGTTACTGCTCGGGGATTGAGAACTACTCCCGCCACATCGACGGTCGACCGGCGGGCTCACCGCCCTGGACGCTGATCGACTTCCTGCCCAAGGATTACCTGCTGGTGATTGACGAATCCCATATGATGATGCCCCAGATTCGCGGGATGTATAATGGCGACCGTTCCCGCAAGCAAGTGCTGATCGATTACGGCTTCCGGCTGCCGTCCGCCCTCGACAACCGGCCCCTCAAATTCGAAGAATTCAAACAGCAAATGGGCATCACCCTGTACACCTCCGCAACACCGGCTGAATATGAGCTCTCCATTGCAGAACAGGTGGTGGAGCAGATCATCCGCCCCACCGGTCTGATCGACCCCGAAGTGATCGTCCGCCCAACAGAGGGACAGGTTGATGACCTGGTCGGTGAGATTAACCGCCGAATCGAAATCGGCGAACGGGTGCTGGTGACCACCCTCACCAAGCGCATGGCTGAGGACCTCTCCGACTACCTGCTGGAGTTGGGTTTGAAGGTGCACTACCTCCATTCAGAGGTTGAAACACTGGAGCGGGTGGGCATCCTGCGAGACTTACGCCTGGGCGTCTTTGACGTGGTGGTGGGGATCAACCTGCTGCGAGAAGGGCTCGACCTGCCCGAGGTCTCTTTGGTGGCAATCCTCGATGCCGATAAACAGGGTTTCTTGCGGTCCGGAACCGCCCTGATCCAAACCATCGGGCGAGCTGCCCGCCATATTCACGGTCAGGTGATTATGTACGCGCAAAAAATCACCGACGCCATGCAGCAAGCCATTGATGAAACCAACCGCCGCCGCGCCATTCAGGTTGCCTATAACCAGGCACATCATATCGTACCTGCCAGCGTGGTCAAATCGGTACGTGACCTGACCGACCGCCTAGCCCGGGCCGCAGGCGCTGAAGAGGGCCAAGGGATGCGCGGCAAAGCCAGCAAACTGGAGCAGAAAGAGCTGCACAAGATGATCAAAGAACTAGAGCAGCAAATGAAAGCAGCCGCCAGGGAGTTGGAATTTGAAAGGGCGGCTATGCTGCGCGACCAGGTCTATGAATTACGGGCGATGCTGGCAGATGAATCCGATTTGCCGCCTTGGAAAAAGGTGCAATTGCTTTCAGGTGGTGAGGGATGATGACGCGTCAACACACAGGCTAAGCCTGTGTGTATTTTGTTAGATATCAAAATTAATCCAAACAGGAATTATGCGGTCGATAAGACTTTAAAGCCCCTGAACTCGTCCTGCCCTTCAGAACTCTGCACATCCAGAAATTCATAATCCACTTTCTCTACATCTGAACTGAGCGGACCCTTGCGTAAATCATTCAACAGCTGGTTAAGCTGATTCAACTCCCCTTCCGCCATAACTTCAACCCGCCCGTCGTGACGGTTGCGCACCCAGCCTGCCAAATTGTTTGCCTGGGCAGACCTGAGAACGTAATATCGAAAACCTACTCCCTGGACAAAGCCTTCTACATAGGCGTGTAGTCGTTGTGTTTGTGTTTCACTCATTTTCACCCTCAAATCTTAAAACAGGACAATTAATGCCTGACCCTAAAATCGTTTGTTTATTATTAAGCCTACCACCCCACAACGGCTGATTCCAAACGCATTTCGCAAGTCTGATCTTTGCAAACTTGATTAATTAATAATCAATGTCCTCTTCGTCAAACCAGGAATCCAGGGCATCTTCATCAAAAGACATCAGATCAAATTGGGTAACTCGCTCAGTGAATTCAAGGTTTTCAAGGGCTTCCTCAAGAAAGCTGGTATCCTCCATGTCCTCAGCCTCCTCGATGGCATCCTCGATCAACGAGCGCACCCCCTCACCGCCGATTTTCGATAGCGCCCAGATGGCAGCGTAATAGATATCCTCATCATCTGTACCCTCTTCCAACAAATCAAAAAGCGGTTCGCGGGCGGCTTTCGCTTCCAGTTCACCGGCAGCCCGAATCGCTTCATAACGCACTAAGGAATCAGGGTGATCAAACATTTGCAGAACCATATCCACCCATTGCTGATCATAAGACCGCCCCATTGCAAATAAAGCACTTTGCAGCCATTCTTCGTCGTTTTTATCGTAGGCACGCCGGATAAAATCGGGTATTTCCGGATGCCCGGCATAACCAAGTGCTTCCAGCGCACGCCGCCGCACCAGCGTTTCATCCGCATCAAGATGCGCTTTGATCAGGTTTTCCAGCACAATCTGGTAGGTTGACGCTTTAATTTCCTCCAGCTCACCCAGGTAGACAAACATTCCCAGGGCAGTGGCTGCCGCAGCGCGCACAATCGCTTCAGGATCCTCATTAAGGAGCTTCAAGAACTTGGGAACCAGTGTTTCTTTATGTGACTGCCATAACAGGCGAACAGCGGTAGCTCGGGCGACAGGGTCATCATCATCAAGGCACATGATAGCAACCGAGTCAAAGTACAGCAAGGTATCAGCCTCAGCCATGTGTTCCATGTCTTCCAACAAACCCCGGCGACGTTCAATCCAGACCTCTGGCCACACTTCCGTCAGTAAATCCAAATTTTCAGCAGAAATATCTGAGAAAAAATAAATCATCCCCGGTGGGAAAGGCGCATCCTGATTTAACAGCGCTGTTTTGATGGCGTCAAATTCAAACGGATCTTGGTTGGATTTGTACATGAGTCTTTCCTCTATTAATTAAGTTATCTAGGTATCACGATTGGGTTGGTGAAATCGAGGATTGTGATCACCACCATGAGTAGGATCAGCAATAAGAAACTGACCGTG
>SLIC01000092.1 GCA_007135845.1 Candidatus Brevefilum sp. | reverse complement strand
GTCCAATATGTTCGCAATATCTGTTTATGTTCAATCCAAGGCCAAGCGATCCTACCGAACCTCTCCTGGAGGAGCGGCATTTGGCGCTTAACTTGTTCTGATCGGTTAACTACAGCGGTGTCACAAAGCCTTCCTACCAGGAGGGCTTTTTTTATTTTCAAGGAGGTTGCTTCCAGGGAAGATGCGATAAGTTCAGACAGAAAGAAGTGTGATATTAGTAAAAATGATTAACCGTCCAAAATATTTAGTTAGAGGAGAAAACCGTATGAATAGCAAATTGTTTATTACCCTGATCGCCATCATCATGGTGGCACTGCTGGCAGCCTGCGGGCAGCAAGCTGACGATGCCCTGGTGGTTGCCACGGATGCCACCTTTCCACCCTTTGAGTTCATCGATGAAGCCACCAAGGAGATCATCGGCTTTGATATCGACCTGATGAATGCCATTGCTGAACGGGCCGGGCTCAACATCACCTATCAAAATGTGGGCTGGGATCCCCTGCTGGCCGGCATGGCAGACTGCCAGTATGACATGGCCATTTCCGCCATGACGATCACCGAAGAGCGGGCCAAAGTGTTCAGCTTTTCAGACCCCTACATCAACGCCGGTCAGATTGTGATCGTGGCCATCGGCAACGACACCATCAACGGCCCGGCAGACCTGGTTGGGGCCTCAATTGGTGCCCAAATCGGCACAACCGGCGCTATGGAAGCCGAAGCCATCCAGGACAGCGAGTTGAAAATCTATGACACCTACGAGTTTGCCTTTTTAGACCTGGCCAACGGTCAGATTGACGCCGTCATCGCCGATTACCCCACCGCCGTGGCCTTCGTCAACCAGAATGCGGGACAGCTCAAAGTGGTCGGTGAGGTCTTCACCGATGAAAACTACGGCATCGCCTTCTGCTTGGGGAACGACGATCTGATTGCCCAGGTCAATGCTGCCCTGGCCGAACTGCAAGCCGAGGGATTCATTGAAGAGCTGGTCACCCTATGGTACGCCGAGGCTGAATAAAGCCTGATAATTCATCTTGAGAACCCCTCGCCAGGAATTGAACACCTGGCGGGGGGTGAAAGGAATTGTATGCGAGCTTCTAAAGAAATAGAGCGAGCCCCGGTCGTTAAAGTGCCCGCCCAGCGCGTCGACAGCTGGTGGTGGCTGGTGATCGCCGTGGTAGCACTGGTGGTCTTTTTGGCCGTCTTCATCCCCGACCCCTACTGGCGCATCATCCGCTTCGTCAGTGACGGGCTGATGATCACGATCGGTGTGACGCTGATCGCCTTTGGCCTGACGCTGGTCGTCGGGCTGTTTGCCGCCCTCGGCCGCCTTTCAAAAAACGGCATCCTGCGATCGGTGACAACGGTGTATATCGAGGTTGCCCGCGGCGTGCCCCTGCTGGTGCAGCTGCTGTTCTGGTATTTTGCCTTTCCTTCGCTGATCCAGTCCATCGGGCGGCTGTTGCAGTACCGCCCGCTCGAACGATACCTGGCCAACCCCTTTGCCATGGCCATCCTGGGGCTGACCTTTTGCTATGCCGCTTATCTGAGCGAGGTCTACCGCGCCGGCATCCAGAGCATCCCCAAGGGGCAAAACGAAGCTGCCCGCAGCCTGGGGATGACCCACGGGCAGGCCATGCGCTACATCATCCTGCCGCAGGCGGTGCGGGTGATCCTGCCGCCGGTGGGCAACGAATTCATCTCTTTGTTGAAGGATTCATCCCTGGTGAGCATTGTGGCCGTCGCCGATATGACCCGGCGTGGGCGCGAGTTCATGGCCGCCAGCTTCCTGCCGGTTGAGACCTGGATCATGATCGCCCTGCTGTACCTGGTGATGACGCTTATCTCCGCCCGGGTGGTTGCGTGGGTCGAGCGAAAAACACAGACGGAGGCGCGCTGATATGCATCAGAAACCCATTATCCACATTGATAATGTCCACAAACACTTTGGGCTGACCCCCGCGCTCAACGGCATCAACCTTGACGTTTACCCAGGTGAAGTGGTGGTGATCGTGGGGCCTTCGGGGTCTGGCAAGTCGACCCTGCTGCGCTGCATCAACCGCCTGGAAAATTTTGACGCCGGCACCGTGATCGTCGACGATATCCCCCTCACCACGGCTGAAAACATCAACGCTGTCCGCACCGAAGTCGGGATGGTGTTTCAGTCGTTCAACCTGTTCCCGCACCTGACGGTGCTGGACAATATCACCATTGCCCAGCGGGTGGTGCGCAAGCGCACTCGGGAAGAATCGCTGAACTGCGCGCTGGAGCTGCTTAAAAAGGTCGGCATCCCCGAAAAAGCCACCGATTACCCCGGGCAGCTCTCGGGTGGGCAGCAGCAGCGGGTAGCGATCGCCCGTGCCCTGGCAATGAACCCCAAGATCATGCTGTTTGATGAGCCCACCAGCGCGCTCGACCCCGAGATGATCCAGGAGGTGCTGGATGTGATGCTGCAGTTAGCCCGGGAAGGGATGACGATGGTGGTTGTCTCACACGAGATGGGCTTCGCACGTGCGGCCGCCGACCGCGTTGTGCTGATGGATGAAGGCCTGGTAGTTGAAGAAGGCATCCCGGATGAGCTGTTCAACAACCCCAGGCAGGAACGCACCAAGGCGTTTTTAAGCAAAATCCTGGTGTAAACCGACCCGTTTACACCGGTCAGCGGCTTTTGTGCTATCATCAAAATAAAACAAGCAGCACAACAAGGAGCCTCTTATGAAAATCGCCATCGGCAGTGACCATGCCGCTTACGACCTGCGAATGATCCTGATCGACCACCTGCGCGCAAAAGACATCGATGTGGACGATGCCGGCACCCACAGCCAGGATTCGACCCACTATCCCATTTACGCCCAAATCGTCGCCAGGAAAGTGGTTGACGGTGAGGCTGATTTTGGCGTCCTGGTGTGCGGCACCGGCGTTGGTATCGGCATCTCGGCCAACAAGATGCCCGGGGTGCGCTGCGCCATCGTCAGCGATACCTATTCGGCCCGCATGGCCCGTGCCCACAATAACGCCAACATCCTCGCCATGGGCGCGCGCGTGGTTGGGCCGGGCCTGGCCTGTGACCTGGTGGATACCTGGTTGGCACAGCCCTACGAAGGCGGCCGTCACCAAACCCGTGTGGACCTGATCAGCCAGATCGAAGCCGGGAAAGACATCAGCCAGTTCGAATAGGCTGGGGATGCCCCTCAGCAGGCCTGGGATAACGTTGCGGGTGCTCCCAAATCAGCCATCCTGCCTGACCTCCTCAGCGCAATCTTAATACCCACGGGGTCTATTGATTTGATATTTCCTAGAATGACAAAAAAATAAAAACCCGGGTTTCAGTGTTGCAACTTATGCTGGATTACAAGATAGGAGACCTGCGGACAAGGAAACAACTATCCAACTTCACGCGCAACATTTTCACCACAATCAAAACAAGAGTTTGTTAAGCGATAACATGCATCAGGACAAGATCCTGAAAATGGAATAACGAGCATAAGTGTAGCAGAAACGAGACCTGCCAAACCGAAAAGCGGACCTTTAGTGCATCTCTTTGTATGATTTAGTATTGCATGAGTTATGGAATTGTGTTGCACATCGTCCTGGAAAAAATTTACACAATGATTTCCAAGTTCATTCTCACATGGGAGATAATATTGTCTCTTTCCATTCTCGTATCTGGCCTGAGATTTAGATTGATACATCTCGACCATTTTAATTATTAATCCTCTCAGATTTCCCATCTTACTCCTTTACACCTGAATATTAATCCCTAGAATAGGATAGCCGAGGGCACAATCATCATAGTCATTGGTAATAGATATTCTGGCAACACATAATGCCTCGAGGGTTAGCCTTTCGAAATAGTTTGAATCATCTCATCTAATTTACAAGCACAACCACCACTTTTTATTATTGTTGAAAACAATGCCTCATCATTTGTCACTAACACAAGGTTATTCATTAATGCTGTCTCAGCAATTAGTGCGTCATTATTGTTACTCTTTGCTCTTTTCTTACTGTTAAGCTTGTTAAGGAAATAGGTGTAAAGATTCCCATCACTTAATTTCGCTTGTCCTAATCGGGATATCCCTAATAAAGTAGATTCTGTTGGAATTGTTAGCTTGGTTATGGACAAAAATATTCCATCCAATTCGGTTTTTCTCTTTGAATCATTCGTTGCTAAAATTTCATCATATTGAATATGGGTAACGTAGCACTTTAAGCCTGAAAAAAGTTTGATATCTATTTTTTCATCTAAAATTTGGTTAAAAATGTTGGTGTCAAACATATAACCACTTGTTGTTTTTGATTTATTGATATCCACCCCCCTCACCCCACAATATCCGCTACATTATCCAGCCAGTAACGCCGGTAGAAATCGGCTGTCCAGGCTCGGTCTTCCGTGAACAAGAACAACCGCACCGTCACTCGCAACCCCTCATGGTCAAATACGATTGGCTCACCATCCTGCTCAAACAAGTCTCGGAACCCATCCACCTTGTACTGATACTCCGTGCGTGAGGTGCCCTTTGGATCAACAAACACAATCTGGTAGTCCTGCCCCTTCTGCATCCAGAAGATGAAATCAGGCCTGAAATTAGCCATGCGGTTCTCCACCGGGTAGTAATAAGGGATATTAATGTGATCGCGAGTCTCATCAATGCGGCTGAACATCCACCAGTCAAACTGATCAAAAGCGTTATCCGGCTCGGCTAACAGGTTCTCTAATTTCCTCAGGAACCTGACCTCGCTCTCAACCTTGATCACACTGCGCAGGTATTCCAGCCGCGCGTCTTCAGAGACCAGCAGAGGCAGGTAATAATGTTGCTGAATACGCCTGAATTGCACCTGCTGGCCCAGGTAAGAAAAACCCTCATGCGCCTGCAAAGCTGAAACCCGTTGAACCATCTCATCAAAATGCATCTGGCGGGTTTCATACTTCGCCCGCAGCTCTGCGATCTTCTTAGGCTGCTCGTAAAACTTCGCCAGATGCTGGTTGAATTCCTCGAAAGCCACCTCCGGCAGGTAGACCCGCACATGCTCAAAGTGGTTGATCTCATCCTCCAGGGGTTTGAACTTCTCCAACTCCTGGGCGTACAGCGAAAAGAACCGGTTCACCTGCCCCACCAGCACCGGCAGGTTCTTGTAATGGGGACCTTCGGTGTTGAAGTGCTGGTTCGCCGCCAGCAGGTTGGCGCGCAGCCGCGCAGCCCCTCGGGGCGAGAGATCATGCAGGGCTAACAGCAGCCGATCATCATCCAGGTAAGCCAGGTAGCGATCAAGCTGCTCAAGGTTCTGTGCCG
>SLIC01000201.1 GCA_007135845.1 Candidatus Brevefilum sp. | reverse complement strand
TAGTAGTGAATAGTGATTTGTGAATGGTCCTAAAGGAGGCTTCGCACTGAATGGTGAATGGTCAATGGTGAATAGTCCCGCACCGCTTCGGAGAGGTTACGAGCTACAAGCTTCAAGCTATCAGCTATGAGCCATCAGCTACGAGCTGGGCAGACTTAGGATGAAGTGCCTTCAGGGCACATCAGCCGTATCCGGACATCAGGAGATGTCTGGCAACCTGCACCAGCAAAGTGCCAACTGCCACCTGTCCCTAAAGCGTCGAAGACTCCTGGAGCGAAGCAGAACCCCTGCCAAGGGGCTGCAGCGTAGCGAGACGGAGCAGCGGAAAGGGAACAGGCGCTGGCTCAACTATCAGCTACCCTATCATTTCAGCCCGGAATGCAGGTAGCTTTGGATGAACCGGCGCTGGAAGATCAAAAATAGAATTAACAATGGCGCCGCCACCATCAACGTTGCCGCAGAAAGCAAAGACCAGCGTGCACCAATCTCACCCAATTGGGTAAAGCGCACCAAACCTGCGGTCAGCGGACGGCTGCGGTCACTGTTGGTGATCACCAGCGGCCATATAAAGCTGTTCCAATGCCAGGTGGCAGAGGACAAGGCAAAAGCAATTAAAGCCGGGATCGACGGCGGTAAGTACACATGCTGGATCAACTGCCACCACGAACAGCCATCCATCGTACCGGCGTCGACCAGGTCACGTGGGACTTCCAAAAAGGCCTGGCGCATCAACAACATGCCGAAAGCTGAGCCAAAAAACGGGATCGCAATCGCCAACCGGGTATCAAACAAACCCAAAACACGGATCGTCGCAAAATTTGGTGCCAGGAGTGCCTCCGTTGGGATCATCATCTGCAGTAGGATAAAGAAAAACAGGAACCGTTTTCCTGCAAAATCATAATTTGCAAAGGCAAAGCCCGCCAGGGTAATGGTCACCAACTGGACCGATAGAATCATCAACACGACCACAATCGTATTAACATAGTATAAGTCAAAAGGCGCCAGCGACCAGGCACGCTGGAAATTCTCGACCGTTAGTGTTGAGCCAAACCAAACATTTCCCCGACCCATCGCCTCCGCCGCTGGCCTGAAGGATGCCACCAGCGCCCATAACACGGGCATTGACCAAATGATGGCAATGCCTGCTGTTACCAGCGTGACCAGGTGTTTTAAGACATTTCGGAAAAATTTTGATATTTTTATTCCAGATGCTTGCATCTCAAGCCCCCTTTCTTTCTGAGATTAAGAAATTCGACACAGTGAAAGTCAGCAATATCAGGACAAAGATGACCGTGATCGCTGCTGAGATACCAATATCCTGGTTCTCAAAACGCTGGCGCCATAATTCAAACAACATCAAGGAGCTTGCCCGGCTGGGTCCCCCGCCGGTGAGGACAAACACATGGTCTACTGTTCGAAAGGCATCAATAAAGGCAATCGTGACCACAAAAACCGTTGTACGCCTGAGAAGGGGCAACGTAATCCGCCACAGAACCTGCCACCCGTTAGCTCCATCCAGGGCTGCTGCTTCATAAACACTCTCCGGTACGTTTTGCAATCCAGCCAGGTAAAAGATCATGTAAAAACCAGAGTTCTTCCAAATAGCCACGATCATCAACGACAGCAGTGCCAGATTCGGGTTGCCGGTCCAATTCTGGCGCCCGGTATAACCCAGGAACCGTAAAGCCGTATTGAATAAGCCATAGTCAGGGGTGAAGAAAAACAACCAGATGGTCGCAGCACTGACCATCGGCAGCACCATCGGGTGAAAAAAAGCCAGCCGGAAAACACTGACCACCTTTAATTTGCGGTTAACCAATAAGGCAAAAAGAAACCCCAGCAATATGCTGATCGGCACAGTGCCCAACACATAGCCAACCGTGTTTAGGATCACCTGGATGAAATAGCGATCGGTTAGCAAACGGGTGTAGTTCCCTAAACCGATGAAAGTGGGCTCTCGCAAGCGTGCGATCGTCATACGCTGTTGGAAAAAGCTCTGATAAAAGGACTGCAGCACCGGCCAGGCGGTAAACACAGCCACAAAAATGACCGTTGGCAGGATCAATAGATAGGGGGCTAGCTTGAACCGCCTGCGCATTCCAAGTCTTTGCATGGTCACGACTCCGATAGGATAGTAACCGGGACCTAATCCCGGCTACTATCATTTTGGTTTGTTTTATTGTTACGGGCAGAAATCGACCAATGCGGCTTCGGCTTCAGATTGGGCGGCTTGCATAGCGTCTTCTGCGCTCATCTCAGCATTGATGGCCCTTTGCAGGTAGTCATGGAAGATTGTCCGTACCTCCCCAAGGTTCTGAATGGATAATTCTGCACCTGCATACTCTAAGGCTAATCTGGCATCCAGGAATTGGGGCACTTCTTCGATGTAGGCCTCTAAGGCTTCGGTCTCGTAGGCACTCAGTCGGTGGGCGATATAACCCGTATTGATGCTGTAATCAGCCACAATTTCGGGTCGGCTGATGTACTCGATGAACAGCCAGGCAGCATCTTGTTTTTCCTGCGGTGCGTCTTTGAGGATATAGAAGTTACCACCACCAGGGACGCTGGCATAAGTGCCCGGATCCCTGCCAGGATAGGGCATCACACCCACTTCAAAATCTGCCTGGTTGAGGATGCTCGAAAGGCTTCCGGAGCTGTGAGTGACCATAGCAATCGCCCCTCCGGCAAAATCGGTAGCAGAAGACGCCCAATTGGCCTGGACCCCTTCAGGCATGGCTTCATACACAGTCGAAAGGTCAATATAAAATTGAACTGCGTCGATCACCTCGGGGGCATCAAACGCCACCGTGCATTCATCGATTAAGATGTTTTGTCCTGCACCGATGGCCAGGGGTTGGAACAACCAGTACGGCCAATCAGACGAGAACAGCATCCCCCAGTTCGTGACGCCATTCTCACGAACTGTCAGTGTCTGGGCTGCCTGCGCCCAAGTTTCCCAGCTGTCAGGTGCGATCAAGCCATACTCTGTGAACATATCAACGTTGTAATACAGCACCACGGCGCTGCGCTGGAAAGGGATGCTCCACAACTGGTCATCATAGAAAGAATTAGCCAGGTAGGCCGGCAGGAAGTCATTAATAAAGGCTTCACCATCATCCATGCGGGCGATGTACCCATCCAACGGGGCGATATAATCGGCGTTGATCAGGTCATACAGTGCCGTAGCCAACAACACTGCCAGTGCTGGGGGTTCACCGCCCCCGTCGATCGTTGTCTGGATGGCAGTTTGGACATCCGGGTAGCCGCCAGAAAAGACGGCCTCAACGGTGATGTGGGGGTATTCAGCCTGGAAGCCTTCGATATACTCGTTCAACACATCTGCAATCGGGGCATCGATTGCAATTGGGTAAAACACCTCGATTGTCACCGGATCCGGCACCTCTACAGGCTCAGGTTCCACGTCCAGGTCTTCTGGATCATCGATCACGATAGGCTCGTCTGGGAACACATCGTCTTCAACCAGGGGTGGTTCGACCGCTGGTTCTGGCTGGCAGGCTGCCAACAGCCCAATTACCAGGATCAATATCAATAAGCCACCTATTTTCATACGCATTTTTTGCTCCTCTCTCAAACTTAATTTTTTTGAATGGTTCTGACTGTGGTCAACTCCACAATATCAGAATTAAAAAAGATCCGACTGTAAGAAATCGGATCGTTATCTAAGTTATATATCGTCGATCGAACGCTGAGAACAGCCGACCCAACCGGCAGTTCCAGGTAGGGACTTATGGTTTCATCCAGGGCAAAGGCACGGATATGGGTTTGGATCTGGTACAGGCGGGTGGATAAATACTGCCCTAAAAAACGCACCAATCCCCCATCAAATTGCTCCCAGTCGATTCCGGACGCTTCAATAACCGGGGAAAAATAATCGATCACATATAAAGCCGGTACTGAATCCGCCAGCACCAAGCGCTTCAAGCAGCGAATCGGTGTACCTGCTGGCAGGTTGAGTGCATCCGTCGCATCCACCGGTGGATGCCCGATGGCATTGCTGAAGGTCTTAAACTGCGGCGTATAACCTTCCTGCTGAATGATGTGTTCAAAGGGGGAAAAGGCATCCAAAGAATCGCGGATCCTGGGGGGCTGGGCAATAAAAGTCCCAATGCCATGACGCCTGACGATCATGCCCTCGTTTTCCAATAAGATATAGGCTTCGCGCACCGTATTGCGGCTGACCCCCAGTAATTTGGCAATGTTCGCCTCAGAAGGCAGCCGGCTGTTGCGCGTTAGTTTATTATTGCGGATATATTCCACAACCGCCGACTTAACCTGGTTGACCTGTGTACTGGTGTTGAGTGCCTTCACAGAAGTAAACCTCCAGAGGTTGGACGTCCTACTTTATTTAATTATCTGTTACACTTTTCCCCAAGTCAATAGTGAATAACGAACTTCCCTGGGTATTGGGAACCAGGAAGTAGGTATCAGGGAGTAGGAATCAGGGAGTAGGAATCAGGGAGTAGGAATCAGGTATCAGGAAGTAGGTAATAGGAAGTAGGTTTCAGGAGATGGATTGGTCCATCTCACTTGGATGGTTAAACATTCACAATTCTCCTACAAGCTGGGCAGGCTTAGGCTGAAGTGGCATCAGTGCACCTCAGCTGTATCCGGACATCAGGAGATGTCTGGCAACCTGCACCAGCGAACGAAGTCCCTGAAGCATCGCAGACTCCTGGAGCGAAGCAGAACCCCTGCCAAGGGGCTGCAGCGAAGCGAGACGGAGAAGCGGAACCCCTGAAACGCAGTGGAAGGGGCTGAAGCGTAGCGGAGTGGGTGTGCCAACTGCCACCTGTCCCTGAAGTGTCGAAGACTCCTGGAGCGAAGCAGAACCCCTACCAAGGGGCTGCAGCGAAGCGACTGGGAACCGTCCTGTAAGGAGACGGAGCAGCGGAATGGGAACGGGCGCTGGCTCAGCTACGAGCTGGGCGGACTCAATCCGCACCAGCGAAGTGCCAAGCGCTAACGGGCGCTGGCTCAGCTATCAGCTTTACCCTTTCACCTTCGAGCTGGGCAGGCTTAGGCTGAAGTGCCTTCAGGGCACATCAGCCGTATCTGGACATCAGGAGATGTCTGGCAATCCGCACCAGCGAAGTGCCAAGCGCCAACGGGTGCTGGCTCAGCTTTCACCTTTCAGCTATATCCCCTCCAACACCTTCACCACCCTCTTAATCACCCCTTCTGCCTCAGCCGCGACCGCCTCAATTTCGGGATGGTCACCCAGCCCCGATCTGATAATGCTGTTCGGATGGATGATCCTGACGATGCTGTGACCCTCAT
>SLIC01000086.1 GCA_007135845.1 Candidatus Brevefilum sp. | reverse complement strand
TATTAATTATTTCTTAACATTAATTTGAGAAATCTGTTGTAATTCAAAATGGTTAAATGGTGCGGTCAAAACCAGACCGCACCCTACAAAAGATTGTTCTTAATTACTCAGGCGGCAAGAGATTTGCATAATCATCACTCGAAGCGTGCTACGTGAGCAAAGCTGCCTGAATAGTAACCAAATTTTTCTGTAACTACTCTGGCAACCCATCTGCTACGGCGTGTGAGGCGCTGTCTGATTCCCCTTCAGGCAATAAGTTACAAAATCAGTAAAAAAAATCGTATCAGCAATCTGTTTGTATTCCGAGATTCTACTTACCCCCCTTCCCACCGCCGGTGGGGGGGGTTAGGGGGGCATTAATTTACATCCAAAATCATTCCATCCGTTTACGCAGGTAGGTGTGCATAATCACCGAGAGCACGATGATAAACCCATAAATCAACTGCGTCCAAAAGCCGGTCAGCCCGATGGCGACGGTGGCAGCCTCAATCGCGCCGATGATGAATGCACCGATGAACGTGCCAAACAAAGTCCCCACCCCGCCAAAGACGGAGGTCCCACCCAGGAACACCGCTGCCAAGGTGCGCATCAGGTACCCTTCACCGAGACTGGGCCAAAAATAGGTCACCTGCAGGCTGGCCACGACCCCGGAGAATGCCGCCACCAATCCCAACAGGGTAAAGGCGAGAATACGCGTGCGGCCAGTATTGATTCCCATCAATTCAGCACTTTTGACATTATCCCCAATCAAGTAAATATGGGCACCAAACTTATGACGGTTGAGCAATACCCATGTCAGACCCGCAATCAACAGCAGCCAGAGCATCTGCACGGGAAACGAATCGCCGATTTTTCCCACCAGGAGCGGATGCAGTAAGGACTCACGCGTGTAAACCAGGGTACCACTGCGGCCCTGTCCCAACACAAGAACGGCCCCGCGCCAGAAGAATTGTGTGCCAAGGGTTGCCACCAAAGACGGGATGCCAAACTTGACCACAATGATCCCGTTCAACCAACCAATAAAAACACCAGTCAGCAAAGCTGCCAGGAACGCCAGCCAGACGCTGTTGGTGGCAGTATGTGTGAACATAAAGCTGATCATACCCATCGCCATAACCGAAGGAAAAGAAAGGTCAATTTCACCGGCAATAACCACCATTGTTAAAGGCATGGCCATCATGGCAAAGAAGGGGATCGTGGCCATAAAGGCATTGTAAATTTGTGGCCTTAGAAATGTACCTGGTGCCATGATGATGAAGAATATCCATAAAGCGACAAAAACACTGAAAATGCCCAATTGGGCACCATTTCTACGGATAAATCTCCCGAGATTAAATTTCGGTTGATAAGAGCTAACTTCTTCTGTCGTTTTTAAATCAGTTTGAGAACTCATGGTTACTCCTGTTCGAGGATGCCAGTTTCGGCTACATGGATCATCTTGTCCATCAGGTCATTGAGGGTGATGTCTTTGGTTAAAAATTCACCGGCTATTTTTCCTCGGTCAATCACGACAACACGGTCTGAGACCGAGTAGACATGGTAGATGTTATGGTCAATAAAGATCGCCGATTTGCCAGCTTTTTTGATATCACTGACAAAGTGCAGCAGTTTTTCAGTTTCCTTGAGCGAAAGGCCCATGGTTGGTTCGTCGAGGACAATGATCTCTGCATCGAAGAACAGGGCTCGCGTGATGGCAACACCCTGTTTTTCACCACCAGAGAAAGTACCGACCCGTGAGTCTGGGGTCACCGCACCGGAGGTAAAGCCCATCGATTGCGTCATCAGGCGATGGGTCTCTGCCCGCATCCTGTTGATGTCCATTAACCCCCAACTGTTGACCAATTCTCGACCCAAGAAGATATTGCGCCACAAGGTCTGCAACTCGGCCAGGGCCCGCTCCTGGTAAACCGTCTCGACACCTAAACCTCGGGCTTTGGGAACCGTCAGGTTTTCAACCTTTTCACCATTGAAAAATAATTCACCAGAAGTGGGTTGATAATATCCCGTGATGATTTTGATCATGGTAGATTTGCCTGCACCGTTATCACCCAAAAGGCCGACGACTTCGTTTTGTCCCAGCTGGAAATCCACATTTCTGAGTGCATGCACCTCACCAAAGGATTTTGACACGTTTTTCAATTCAAGTCGATAGTTCATTAAACAATCTCCGGTGGTTTGATATTTCACGCATTATATCAAGAAAATTAGCACAAAGATAAATAAGAGAAAATATCGTACCCTGATATTTTCCATCTTATCTAGCTTTGCAGAAAATGATGTTTTTAAATGGTGAGTGTTTCTTTGAAAGTTTTGGTTAAGTTGACAATTTTTTTCGATTGGCTTTTTCACACTCACCAGGATTCCCTGCCCTGAGGAAGCATTATCCATTAGGGCAGGGAAAACTTAAAGATCGCTAGCGTACTTGCTGTTCTACTAAGGCTTCTAACACATCAACATTGCCGGCATGCAAGAAACCAGCACCAGTGTCAATTTGTAAGCCAGTGAAGGCATAATTATGGGTTAAGCAGATTTGTAAGACTGCCAGATAACCCTGCAGCCATTGCTGCTGATCGATCACCAGGTCAGTCCAACCGCCCTTTACCGCTTCAACGGTAGCGGAAGAGAGGTCGAATCCAGCGGCGAAGACATCATCCGGGCCTAAACCTGCACTCGTTAGATATGTCTCCTGGGTTGCTGTCAGGGCGCCATGATCGGTGACGATTAATTTAATATCAGGATTAGCCGACATAATGCCAACAAAGGTCGAGACACCTGCTGTTGCATCTGCGTTGGTGGCATCATCAATTTCCAGGTAAATCACCTCAAGGCCAGCATCTTCCAGACCTTCAACAACACCCAGCGTTCGCTCGCCACGTCCTGCCTGGGCCAGCAATCCCCAAACAAAAGCTTTATCGCCAGCACCTAACCCTGCCCGAGCGACCGATTCTTGGGCCAATGCATATCCGGCATCATACAGAATAGCGCCGACGTAACCGAAACCACTGGATGCATACGAAGCCTGTAACTCAGGCAGCTGGGTATTCATGCTGGTGACGATAATGCCTCGAGCTTGGGCATCATCTACCAAAGGCCGAAAGGCATCATCACCAGGGTGACCCATGATGGCGATCCCATCCGGGCTGGTGGCAACGGCTTCTGAGAATTGGGTGATCATCCGCTCAGGATTCCAGTCCGACCACAGTGTTTCCATGTTGGCACCGAGGTCTTCAGCTGCCTGTACAGCACCATTGTAAACAACGGTTGCAAATGGGCCGCCAGGGGGGCCTCCAGGGAAGAAGACGATGTCCGTACCGGAACACCACTTGCCATCAGGCGCGGGGGCAGCAGCATCATTGTTGCCTGCATCTGGGGCACAGGCTGCAAGTACAACGCTGAGGATAAACAGGATGGCTATTAGCCAGGTCAATTTCTTCATTTTTTACTCTCCTTGTTAATAATCATTGGTTGACAAAAACAAAAACCTTTCTTCTTAGAATCAATCCATTCACACCTCCTCAGAAAACACCTGTCCAAAATAACAATAAGTGTAAGTATGCAAACTTTTTCATCCGTTATTGCCTCAAGCTCTCCTGGAGCTCTTACGTACAACCAGGGTCGGATGTGACCATGAAATTTCAGGTTCTGGTTCAGCGCTTGTTTGCCGCGCCTCAACAATTGCAGAAATCCGCTTAACAGCCAATGCACCCAGTTCCTTTGGGTCCTGTCGAATCGTCGTTAAAGGAGGACAAAAATAGGCTGCTTCTGGAATATCATCAAAACCGACAATACCCAGGTCTTGAGGGATCATTTTTCCAAGCTCTCTCGAGGCCTGCATCGCGCCTAATGCCATCTGATCATTTGAAACAAAAACGGCGTCAATATCCGGGTCTCTAGCAATTAGTGTTAGCAATCCTGCACTTCCACTGGGAGCATTCCAATCCCCTTCAACAACCAACGCATCGATATTATCATATCCAGCATCTGTAACAGTTTCCCGCCAACCTGCTAAACGTTCCTGGGTTTCCCACCACATGGATGGACCGGTTATGATGGCAATACGACGATAGCCTTGTTCCTGCAAATGTGCCGTCGCAAGCTTTCCACCCAGCTTATTATCCATTGCAACAACAAAGTCTGAATCTGTTGGACCTTTATTAACGTAAACAACGGGTGTTTGAATCTTTGAGAATTTTTCAGCCAACCAATCACTGTATTGTTCAATCGCTGGAACTGCCCAGATTATGCCTTCAACACGTCGAGAAAGCAGTTCATAGAGAATGTGGTCGATCTGAGCGGGATTAAAATCGTCGATTAAGTTTAGTGCAAGTGAGAAATTGAGTTCGTTGATCATTCCTTCAATTCCGATAAGAACGCTTGAAGGACCGAAGTAATTTAATCCATAAGCAATCACGCCAATCGAATTGCTGCGTCCCCGGCTTAAATTCCTTGCAAACAGATTGGGAGAGTAACCCATTTGTTCAATGATTTTTTGAACGCGTAACCGTGTCTCGATGGAGACATCCGGACGATCGTTTAACACACGGGATACAGTTTGAGCAGACACACCTGCAGCCTGTGCAACATCCAGAATGGTTACTTTCTCTTCAGACATACCAAGTCCAGGATTTCGAAAATGTTAGCGTTCACGTTAGCGTTAACAAAATGATAACATAGTTAACAATTAAAATCAAGGCTTGGTCAGCACCCAGAGTGGCAGCGTACCTAATCCATTTTCCTGAATGCCCAATACGATTATTTCGGTTTTATCGCTCACCCCAGTGTGCAGCTTTTTTTAGGTGACTGAAAGACCGGGTTCGCAAGGCACCCTTCCCTCTTCAGGGGGAGTTCACATGATCGCGACGGTCTCCAGACCGGATCAACTGGCTGCTAGCTGGTAGTTTGTAGTTCGTAGTGATTAAACTGAGTATGGAATAGTTATTGGCTCAGACACCCTCCCCACTTCAGAGGAAGTCCCCTGGATCGCGACGGTCTCCAGACCGGAGCAACCTTGATAATGGCAGGAGGATTTTATTGGAGACCTGCGGTCAAGAGCGCTCGCTGGTCAGGAGAGTGCGAAGCCTCCTGGAGGGACCAGCGAGATCACTGGGTGTTTCAAATGATCTCACCCGCTATGGTGGTAATATTAAAATAACTTGATTCGACCTAATAATCTAAGGAGGAACAATGACAACTGAACCAAACCCAACCAAACAAGACAAGGATAAACCACAGGTCAACATCCAAACCAACCAATCAGATGCGGTCTACGGCATCGGCATGATCGGCGCGTGGGTCTATTTCTTCAAACAAGCC
>SLIC01000194.1 GCA_007135845.1 Candidatus Brevefilum sp. | reverse complement strand
TGATTATGGATTATGATTACTTTTATGCGAAGGACACCCTCCTGGCGGCGCTGGATAATCGTTATGTGTGCCACCATACTAATGGCCACCATGCTAATGGCCACCATGCTAATGGACACCATGCTAATGGACACCATGCTCATGGCCGCACTGGCGGCACCGGTGCGTGGGCAGTCACCCACCCGGCTGGCTGTACAGCCGGACCAGCTTTCGGTGCCGGTCGGCAGCGACCTGGCGCTCGAGCTGTTCCTGACGGACGGAGTCAACGTGAACGCGTTTGACGTCACCGTCACCTACGACCCGGCTGTGCTGACGCTGAAAAGCTGGGCGCACGGCGGTTACCTGTCGAACCTGGCAGTCGTCAGCGAGGTCAAGCAGCCCGGCAGCCTGCGCCTGGCGGCCACCCAGCTGGCCACACCGGCCGTCTCGGGTGACGACGTTTTGCTGGTGCTCAATTTCAACGCGGCCGCTGCCGGCAGCACCCCAATCACGATCACCCGGGCGGAGCTGGCCGGGCCGGACGGCGAGAGGACCCTCCCCGAGCGGTCCCACGGGGCGGTCACCGCGCTGATCGCGCCGACCTTCACACCCACGCCGACCATCACCCGCACCCCAACACGCACCCCCACCCCAACCTGGACGCCCACCCGGACAGCCACCGCCACGTGGACAACCACTGCCACATGGACAGCCACTGCCACGTGGACGCTCACCCCGCTGCCCGCCACCGTCACACCGACCTCGACAGCCACGGCTGTCCCTTCGCCATCCGTCACCAACACCGCCGCGCTCCCGCCCACCGGGACGGAACCTGCCGTCCCACCCCCAACCGCCGCACCCCAGGCGACCGACACCCTGGCTGCACCAGTCCTACCGGCGCAAACGGACACGCCCGGCGAGGAAAGTGACCGTCCAACCCCGGATGAGGCACAGGCAGAAGGCCTGCTGGCTGAAGACCAGCTGATGGCAACGGCAGCGGCCGAGGTGCTGGGTGAACTGGCAGAAACGCCTGCCCCAACACCAGCACACGGGGAAGCGCTGGCAGATTCACCGGGCTGGCTGGAAACGGCTCTGTGGGCTGCCCTGGTTATCGGGACGGCGGCCATCGGGATCATGTTTGCGGTCATTATCCGGCGTAAAACCCGCCGAGAACAAAAAGAAAAGGATTTACTTCTATGAGCTCTTCAACCATCAAACGCCTGCTGACGCTGATCCTGGTCTCAGGGCTGTTATGGGCTTCTGCTGGGTCAGTACACGCCCAGGCAGTGGCCGAGGCGGGCGTCTTCGAGGATTTCGAAGTGCGCCCCGGTGAACGCTTTGAGGTACCGGTCGAGGTGCGCGCGGTCGAGAACCTGTACGCCATCGACATCGAGATCAGATTTGACCCCGCCATCCTGCAGGCAGAGGATGCCAACCCGGATAAAGAAGGCACCCAGCCCGCCCTGGGCACGTTCTTGGAGGCCGGCCTGACGCTCTTCAACACCATCGACAACGAAGAAGGCCTGGTGCGCTTTACGATGACGCAGGTCAACCCTGCTGAGCCCAAATCGGGCGATGGTGAGATCATCGTGCTGTACTTGGTCGCCCAAACGGAAGGCAGCACCGACCTGGAGGTCAGCTTCCTGGAGGCATCTGACCGTTTTGGTGAGGCGATCATCCTCGAGCCGGTCGATGCCGAGGTGCGTGTGGAGGCTGATGCCCCGGAGGTGACCCGCACCCCCGTCCCGGTCCAAGACCAGGACAGGCTCACCCCGGTCCCCACCCTGGCGGCAACGCCCACACCAACGGAAGCCCCACCCACACCAACCGCAACGGCAGAGCTGGCGACCGAGCCTAGCCCACAAGACGCCTATCCGGTCGAAACTGAGGTCGTGACAGCAACACCCGACCTGCCTGACGAGGAAGAAACGGAAGCCGCTTACCCGGCCGAAACCGTCACCGAACCCGAACCTGAACCTGAAACTGAAACTGAAACTGAAACTGAAACAGCCTACCCCGCAGAAGAGGAAGCCGAGATCACAGCCGAACAGCGTGGGACGATCCTCGATTATTGGTGGGCGGTGCTGATCGTGGTCGTGCTGGCAGCTGGGCTGGGTGTCTACCTGGTGGTGAGCCGGAAGCGGGTGGAACCGTGATGCTGGGCAGAAGAAAACAGAAACGAAACGGGCTGAAGAATTTAATCTGGTATAATCAAGGGGATCGAGGAGGAAAGGCTTTATGAAGCAAAAACCAAAAGCATGGCTTGGATACACCGCACTGGCACTTTTACTCCTGGGGCTGCTGGTCACCGCCGTCCTGGCGTCGGAAGGCATTGCCGCTGGCGTGATGAGCGGGGTTGGCCCGGTCACCGAGGTGACCTTACGGGAATCGGTCGATCTGGATACATGGGAACCAGTGCTGGGGGGGCTGACCGAGGGTTACTCGCTGACGCTGGATGGGGAAGAAGGGTTCAAATACCTGGATGTGGAATCGCTATTGGCAGACCCGCTGCTCGAGGACGGACGCTACGCCTTCTATTTTGACCACCTGCGGGTCCCGGAGGATTTTTGGACCTACTGGGCGGATCAAGGGGTTGATGAAGAGGCTGAAGGTGGATGGGAAGCAGTGATGTGGGAGATCATCAACGGCAACGAGCCGATATTCTACCTGGATGTGAGTGGAAATGGAACGTCATTTACCCTGGTTGATGGGCTCCTCTACCAGCTGAATGGAACCACAGCCCCCCTGCGGGTGAACCGGGATTATCCCCTGGGCACCTACCACTTCGGCGGCTCGGTGACCGATCAAGAAGAGGCAGACACCTACCTCAACATCCAGATCACCTTCACTCAAGAGGCAGTTGTATCCCTGACAGCGGATACCTGGACGATCGACGGCTGCGGGTACCTGGATGTGTTCATCCACCTGGCAAACATGCACGACCTGTACGCGCTGGATATCGAACTCGAATTTGACACGGAATTCCTTGAGGCGGTCGATTTGGTACCAGAGGAGGAGGATGAGATCAACCTCCTGCCGATTAATGATTGGTTCCAGTCGGATTATATCGTTTATTTTAATGCCTATAACCAGGCGGAAGGTGACATTCCTGCCGGCACAATCCGCTACGTTGCCACGCAGAAACGCGGTGCAGATCCGGTTGAGGGTGAAGGGGCGATCGCCATGATCCGCTTCCGGGCGAAAGCTATCACAAATTCAGCCGAGATCACCGTAACCAAGGCCGAGTTCTCCGATCGGGACGGGTTCCTAATCGGCCGCCCGGCTGAGTTCGCCGAGCCTGCGGCTGAGATCACGACCGAGTTCACCGCCGACGCCGGGCTGGACCTGGACATCATCCGCCTGGACGCGGACACCGTACAGCTCCAGTGGCCAATGCAGCAATTTGATACAGAAGCCGAGTATATCCTGCACCGCTCAACATTACCCTATTTTGAGCTGGGGGATGCAGAAATCGTATTGACCGGTCCGTTTGTTGAGGTAAACGGGATGCTCACTTACGATGATGAAGTGCTGGGTAAAGTGGGTGATGATCCTGAAGATGAAGATGATGAATACTTCTTTGCTTATGGTTTGCAAATTGCTTGTTCGAATGAGTTTACAAGTCCATTGTCAGACCAGGTGGGGAAAATAGAGTTCGAGCTGTTTGAGACCGCAACGACAGATTTCACATGGATCGGCCTTGTGCTGGAGGTTCCAGGTATCAATACTGCACGAGATCTTGCTGAACATATAAAAGCCAATAACAATTCCTCAGGTGTTCTCAATGTAGAAGCCATCAGCAGATGGAATCCAATTGGGCAAAATTTTACGACGTATGCGTATAATGAAGATATCGAGGGGTTTAGTGTTGAAATTAAACAACCGTACCGGGTGGATATCGACTTGGTTGGAGTGGTTACCGGAAGCGCGATCTGGGCTCAAGTTGGTCGATTGCCAGAAATTACCCGCGGCACCTATACACTGCATGAGACATCAACAACCAGTTTTAACTGGATTCTGCAGCCCTTGGATATGGTCCACATCACCAACACCACCCAATTGGCTGAGGCAATTGAGGCAGACTTCATTATCGAATCAGACAATAATGGTGAAGATGATTTGTTTGTAAAGGTTGAAGCTGTTGCACGCTGGAACCCTATCGCACAAGGGTTTTCAAGTTTTGTCCGACCAGCTTCATCAGATACCAGGTTTGGATACCCATACAGGATATCCGTAGACATCGCAGATGGCGATCCGGTGGTCTGGCCGGTATTGGATAATGAGCAATGATTTTGCCAATTCAATTTATTACTAACATTAAGTTATAGGAGAATAAAAAATGAACAGAAAAATATGGATAGCTGTATTAATTACTGGCATCTTAACAACAACAATTTTTCTCCATGTGTTTGCAGGTTCCGTCTTTGATTATGGCACCCTTGCAGGTGAAGAATCGGAGGATCCACCACCGCCAGAAGGCGCAGTCAATTGGGTAGCATGGTGGCGTACTCTTGCTAGTGGTATCCCTAGAGAAATATTGACGGAGAACAGCACCAATGCTGACGAGGGTGAAGGCCTAGGTTATTCAAAAGGAATAATTGATCCAAATATTATCCATTGGGTGTTGCAAATTGAGAATTTTAACGTAAAGCCAGAACCATTTGATGAAGAATTTGGTGAACATGATCCAATCTATATGGTTTTTGGCGGGTTGGGTGAAGAGTGGTCAGGTACAATTTGGGAGTACACCATTGATTATTGGGTAATTACTGAAACCCTGACGCCTCATGGGGTTGTCCCCATTCACACCACCGAAGGCGCTGCCTGCCCAATTATTCAAGCACAACCTGTAGTAGGGGAAGAAAGAACTGTTTATTTTTCAGGAGAACCCAATGGTTACTACCTAGTTTATCGAAGCCGAAATGCTTCTGGTGCAGATAATGATGCCAGCAACGGTCAATACTTCTATAGGACAGATACAACGACAAATGAGTTTGGACTCGGAGTTTTTTCTGAATCTGATGATTACACAGGACCTAACTGGTACCTGGTCATCCAGGCTGACCCGGTTTCAAACGATATCATTGGCTGTCGTAGCGAAGAAGGCATCCCCACCAACGTGCGCGTGGTTGATTTCACCGGCGAATACCAGGCCGAAACAAACGCCGTCGATCTGTCCTGGTCCACCACCAGTGAAACCGATATTCTTGGCTTCTACATCGACCGCAGCACCAGCCTCCATGGCGAACGTGAACGGCTCAATGAAGAGAATATGATCGAACCTGTAAACCCAGGCAGCCCGGATGGCAATGATTACACCTTCACTGACGACAACTTGGATGACGT
>SLIC01000202.1 GCA_007135845.1 Candidatus Brevefilum sp. | reverse complement strand
TTCTCCCGGGTTACAGCCAATACCCAGAGGGTTCCGTGATGGTCAATTGGGGAGAAACCAGGGTTCTCTGCAACCTGACCATCCAGAATGGTGTGCCAGCCTGGATGTCTGGCCAGGGTAGGGGCTGGATAACGGCTGAATATGCCCTGCTCCCCCGCTCAACCCACACCCGCACACCCCGAGAAACAAAAGGGCTCAAAGGCCGCACCCAAGAGATCCGACGGATGGTTGGTCGCAGCCTACGTATGGCCGTCGACCTCAACCTGGTTGGTGAACGCACCCTCCTAATCGATTGCGATGTTCTCCAGGCCGATGGCGGCACCCGCGTGGCATCTATCACCGGTGGGTACATCGCGCTGGCATTGGGTCTCAAGAAGCTGATCGCTGCTGGTGATATCCCCACAGAAGCCCTCTATCCGCCCATCGCAGCCGTCAGTGTGGGTATCATCCAGGGGCAACCAATCCTGGATCTAAATTATCATGAAGACAGTCAAGCAGATGTTGACCTGAACATTGTAAAATCGATCGATGGAAAATTTATTGAAATCCAGGGCACGGCTGAAGGTCAGCCCTTCTCACATACAGCTTTGAATGAAATGCTAGCATTGGCAGATAAGGGCATCCAGGAGGTCATTTGCCATCAAAAAGCCGTCCTGGATGCCCTCTAGCACTAATCAGCCTCTTTAACCCCCCAGTGCACTTTAGCAGGGTGCGGATGTGTCGTTACACCTTCATTTTCTTACAGCCCGGATCAACACATACCCGCCGACAATCAATAATGCCAGCGGTCCCACGAAACGCATAAAATCGGCTGCTCCCAGAGAGACCAGCACGGCCAGCAAAAACAGGACCCCAGCAGGATAGAGCGCCCAGTTTTGTTTGCCGCCGGGTTTGGGCAGAATATACACCAAACCAAAGGTCGCTGCCAAACCAAGGAAGAACAAACTACCGCCAAGGGCAGTGTTATTATCAACCAGGGTGACACCGGCGAGGGTCAGCAAGACACCGCCGGGGATGATGGCCCACCAGTTCTCAGGATGTGTCAGGTAGATCAAGATAAAGGGCAAGCCCACAAATCCCAGGAAAATCATCCCCCCAAAGCGATCGCCAACTGCTTCCATCCACTGACCCATAAAAGTCGTTGTGCCAATGCCAATTAAGACAAAGCCCGGGATTAATGCCCACCACTCTTCAGTATTGGTGATAAACACCAGCAGGAATGCCAGGCCGCCAATTGCAAATAATGGCCCGATGATGATGCCCCAATCGATTGTGATCACACCAAGGTTTGATAGCAGCAAGACTACCCCAGCAGTAACCATCAATAAACCGCCAAGCACAGAAAACAAAAGCCTTCTTTTCGACTTTTTCATAAAACGACCTCCATAAATTAAGTGTTTTTATGTTCATTATTATAAAGGAGAATGGCCTCTCCGGGGAATTATCTATGGAATGAGTAGGGCAATCGCAAAGTGAATCAATGAAACGAGATTATCTATGCAATCAACTTTTTGATAACCATTGTTATGTAAACCCACCCCAACCCCTCCCTAAATGGAGGGGCTTAAAGTCTCTTCCCTTCGCGAAGCACTCTTCGAGTAGGGAAGGGATTTAGGGATGGGTAAAGTAGTAAATATATCACCTATTACATCAGTTATGGATGATAAATTCACGATAGTGGTAATAAAACCAAATATTTCTGAGACTTTGCGATTGCCCTGCGGATTGACACTCAATCAAAATAGGCTTAGGACAGGCGATCACAACCCGCCCTATAGGTCGATCAAACCGGTTAGTACACCGGCGTTGTTGATGAGTGCGCACTCTAGATATATATTCACCATTCCCCACTCTCTATTCCCCATTCTCTCCTGCCCCTGTCGCTTCATCCCACCAGAACGGACGAGCACAGTCTTCGTCTGAAAAGTACGCCTCGCAAGTGTTACAGAAATATTTCCCCGGGGCGTTGGGGCGCAGCTTAAATTTCGTGGTGGCACTGGCCAGGTGAATAGAACATGAGACGATCCCACCGCCGACTTTTGCCGTATCTCCTGATCCGCATTGTGCACACAGCGGAAGAATAGCCGTCTCGTAACGGATCACCATTTCAATAAACCCCGGATAATCCCGTTCATATTCTAAATAATCTTCAAGCGGTCGTTTTAACATAGACTTCCTCTTAAAACAGAATCAATCACTTCCCCTATTGGGGTTTTACACACTGAGGCATGTAAAACCCCAACCCTGATCCCCTCTCTGATTTCACACATACAGTATCATCTCCCCATCAGGGAACGCCAGCGTCACCGGCAAGCTCTGCAGCAGGTCTGCACCCAATGCCCCTTCGCCATTCTCCAGGGGCAGCAGATCTGGTGCAACCCCAAAATAAAGCGAGAGCGTGCGCTGACCCAACGAAACAGGCAGCTTATAAAGCGGTGTTGAAAATTCCAACCCCAGGGGCAGGCGGTCGCTGGCATTGCCAACCTCACTCAGACCGGTCATCATCTGTGCGGGGAGGTAATTCAATTTCAAGGCGGTCAACAGACGCATGGTGATCGCTTCACCACCGATATTAATCCGGACAGTGGGCGGCACAGGTGCAGGCTGCAGCGGCAAGCGCACTCCCGAGGAGCGGAATGGCCGCAGTCCGAACTGGATCAGACCCTGGGTGGGGTTCGTTCGCAGGTGCAATCCACCCAGGATGTCCATCGCTAACATCACATCCACCTGGGTCCCTAAGGCTTTGGAGAGCGCTTCGCACGTCATACCCTGGGTTTCAGACGGCAACTTGTGCACCTGGTTGAGGAACAGCCATTCGGATTCTGCAGAGATGCTAACAGACGTGCCCGTGTTGATCAACACATATTTCCCTTCAACCGCCGCGATCGGCACACCAGAATCAAAGCTGAGGCGGAAGTCGCGAACGTTTAGCATGCCCCGCTTGGTCTGGTATTCCTGGAAATGGCGCCGCTTGCGTTCCAGTGCATCATAGCCTGCGCTCATTTCGTCAGACATCATCTGGTATTTGTCAACTGTGGCTTCATTGATGTGCCCGCGATGGATATTGATAGAATTCATCATCACCCGGGAAGAACCAACCCGGTCACCCGATCGTTCCAGCCTGAGGGCTTCGTTAGCTTTGTCAGCCAGGTCCACCAGGGCAAAGCGCGCCATCAGGTTAGCGTTCTGGTCTATCGAGGCTTCCTCAGATGCTGGTGCAGCTGTAAATGTGATGGCGGTCTCAGCCTGGTGCCTCTCTTGGTCGGTATCGACGCAGATCACCTTCACCGGAATGGTCAGCTCGCTATCTTCAGGTGCCTCCAGGCGTTTAAGCATCAGGTAAAGGGATTGAGTCTGCTCACTCGCCAGGTTCCCCAAAAAGACCGTCAGCCGGTTTCCCTCCTCCTCAGAACGCCACCCGGCTGACACCTTAGCTTTCGTGTTAGGCGGCAGGGCCAGCTCAACTCGCACGTCCCTGAGGGCGACACTGATGATCTCGTCAAACTCGCGCTCAAATACCAGCGGGATGCTGTTGACCGTTTCGATGAAGTGAAAACTGCCACCGCCGTGATTGGCGATCGACTCGAGCATGTGCTCGTCATAATCACGTCCCACACCAAAGGTGGAAGTGGATATTTGGCGCGAAAACAGCTCCTGGGCATGCAAAGAAATCGCACCTGCATCGCGCAAACCCACATTGGCCAGCCCATCTGTCAGCAGCAAGGTGCGGTTGAAGGATTGGTCTGAGATGGCTTCAGCCACCTCCCGGCACCCCTCTAACCAGCCGCCATACAGGAAGGTGCTGCCGCCGGATTGAATGCCCATAATCTTAGCCTTCGCCTCGCGTTTGACAGATTCTGTCAGGAACTGCGAAGGCATCAATGTTTCTACCTGGTTATCGTAAATCACAATCGCTACCCGGTCGGCTGTGTTCAACAGATCAATCACGTGCGCGGCGGCTTGCTTGACAAATTGCAGCTTGTCGCCGTGCATTGAGCCGCTGCGATCAATCACCAACGCCAGGTTGAGGGGCATGCGCGGCTTATCTGTCACAGCTCGATTTGCTGTCAGGCTGATCTCCAGAATGCGATCGCCAGGCTTGCCCATCGGGATGACGGCCTTATCCGCCATCAGTGCTGTCTGTAAAGGTTGTTGTACGTTTTGGTCTTTCATCATCACTCCTTTTGTGTTTATCGCTCAAACATCGACCGGGCAAAGGACAGCAAGCGCTTGATCTTATACACGGTCTCTTTATCGCGGGTTTCGCGGGTGTGCAGTTCGATCCCGTCTGCGATCACCACCCGCCGCCAGCGCTCCTCTTGGGGTTGGCTTGCTGCTCGGTCAATGCCGATGCTTGGCTCATCCTGCGCACGGTTGTTTTCAAACAGCCGGCGGGGGAAATAGGTCTGATCGCTGCGCATTTCCCGGATCATCCCATGGGCCTCTTCCAGGCCTTTGATGTATTCCAGTGCGCTGCTGCCCTCAGTGTCGGATGCGGGCGCTGCCTCATCCGGCCTGGCTGATTTGAGCCTTGCCAACAGCTGTTCCTGATCGTCGCGGTAATGCTGGATCTCTGCCGGGGTCAGGCTCTCTAACAGTGCCCGGATTTCCTTGAGAGGCAGGTGAATCTCCTTCAAGATCAGGATTAGGTCCAACCGGTCCAGGTGCTCCTGGGCGTAGGTGGCATACTTGCCGCGCTTGTCCGGTCCCGGTAAAAGCCCCTCTTGCATGTAGTAGTGTAAGGTGCGGACCGGCAACCCACTATGCTTTTCAAGGTCTTCAATCGTCAGTTCATCAGGCATGGCATCATCCTTATCGATAGAATATTAACAGTAACACTGTTATTATACAGTATTACTGATTTTTGTCAAGAGGTTTGGGGTTGTGACATTCCTCGATTGATGATGATCGAATGGAAAATAAAAACACCTCGACATATTGTGAGGTGTTCTTTCCATAACAGGTAAGAATAGTGCTGAACTACTTCGCCTATTTGTATCGCTCAATGCCAGTTTCCTGGCTATGCCCCTAACCACAAAGCGTTTGGCTTGTTCAGACGCAAAACAAACTTAGCCTTATTCGCCTTGGTAGCGCATTTCTGAGATAAGTGTGTTGTATTTTTGATCGAACGCACTCTACGAATTTAGAAATTGTTAATCGTGCTGAGCGCCCATTGCTCTATCTCATCCCAGCGCCGGTGATCGCCAAAGTTTGACCGCATAACCGTCAGGATCACTTTGTCAACCAGGTTGAGCTGCGCACGGTCGACCTTCGCCGCGAAAATGCCCTGCGCAGATGCTGGGGCAACAATCTCAGCTGGCGCATA
>SLIC01000151.1 GCA_007135845.1 Candidatus Brevefilum sp. | reverse complement strand
CGTTTGGTCATCGGCTTATCGAGGGTTAATGCCAGGCAGAGGACTTTAGACCCGGTATAAGGGATGCGCAACTTTTCCAGTATGGCTGGCACCTGGGCTTCGCGCGAGTCACCAAAGTGACTTTCACAGATATTGAAGCAAATATCTGGCTTGAACTTCCGGACGGTATCTACAATGGTAATGTCACCCTCAAGAAACTCACAGGTGTGGCCGCCAGCGCGCAGGGCGTCTAACAGGGTTTGGATGGTGGTTTCACTATCGAGGTCATCCCATTGATCCTCAGACATCCCATCCCAATGAGGGGCATTTTTCTTTAAATTCGCTAACAGTGCAACACGAAAGAATTTCATGAGTAAGCCTTGTGCTAGTTTTTGGGGGAATTGTGATTATTATTATAGTCCATTTGTGAGGACATTGAAAATGTGCGTGGTGTGGACAGATATCAACTGATTAATTCAATAAATCCAAGTTAATCATTAGTAACGATTTGTAATTTTATTGGATTTTATGTAGGGACGACATATTAAAAATCGTCCCTACTGATGATTAATGCAATTACCTTTTTTGCACTTAAACCCCAATGACCGAAGCCTTTACATAACGCTCTTCTTCTGCTTTGGCAACACGCATGCCTTCGTTCTCATCAACCCGGCTGAGGAGGTACCCGCCCAGGATGAAGAAGATGATCAGGGAAACAATCGAAAGGCGGCTGCCGCCCATGACGGTGCTGACCACGCTGAACAGCAGCGGTCCTGCTGTACCGGCAACTTTTTCACTGACACTGAAGAAACTGAAAAACTCAGCAGATTTGCTGATGGGCAGCATGCGGCTGAACAATGAACGGGAAAGGGCCTGGCTGCCACCCTGCACCATCGCCACGCCAAAGCCTAATATCCAGAAGTGGATTTCCTGGTACATAAAAAATCCGCCGATGGCAATGGCAGAATAAATCACCAGGCTGAGGAGGATGGATCGCTTGGTGCCAAATTTTTCACCTAACTTCCCGAACAGCAATGAGAAGGGAATGCCCACGAACTGCACCATCAACAATGTACCGATGGTGGTTAACTGGCTGAATTCCAGTTCGGTACCGTAAATGGTGGCCATTACAATGATTGTGCCGATGCCGTTATTGTAGAGCCAGAAGGCGATGATGAACTTAAACAGCTCCCTGAACTCTCGGATTTCTCCAAAGGTATGAGCCAGGCGCCTGAAGCTGGCTTGAACCGGGTTGAAATTCTCTTCCCCTTTGAGGATGCGCCGGGCAGGTTCTTTTACCCAAATCCACAGGGGGATGGTGAAGATCAACCACCATGCTGCCACCGTTAGGAAGCTGAGGCGGCTCATCAGGGCGGTCGTCTCGGCGTCCGGGGCAAACAGGATCATGGCCACGTTGATTGCCAGCAGGATCCCGCCGCCCAAATAGCCATAAGCATAACCCTTGGAGGAAATCATATCGCGTTCGTCTTCATCAGCCACGTAGACCAGCAGCGCATCGTAAAAGACGTTGGCACCGCCAAAACCAACCGTGCCAATGATCGCGAACAACGATGCCATCAGCCAATCCCCTTCGGTGATAAAGAATAACAGGGCTGCCCCCAAAATGCCAATCAGGGC
Organism: Candidatus Brevefilum sp.; assembly: GCA_007135845.1. Next base: position 3,712 of record SLIC01000151.1, on the reverse strand, counting down.
GAAGATCGTCAGGAAGCGTTTCTTGGCGCCGCGGAAATCAGCCATCGCGCCCAGAATCGGACCTAGCATTGCAACAAGGAGCAGCGCAATTGTGGTTGTGTAGCCCCAATAAGCGGTGCGTATGTGCGGCTCCAGATCCACTGCTACCACACTGGCATAATACACCGGCAGCACCGCAGCGGTGACAGTGGTGACATAGGCAGAATTTGCCCAATCGTACATGATCCATCCGAATTGTGCACGTTTTTTCTCTTTGGGTTCCATTAAGATCTCCTGATAAAAGTAGATGATGAACGGAATAATTATAAATGCAAAATAAGGAATTGATGAAGAAAATGTGAATTATGTGTAGTGAATGGTCCTTCACAGGAGGCTTCGCACTGAATGGTGAAAAGGAAATCAGGTATTAGGCGATTTGGTATTAGGTGATTAGGAAGCAGGCGATCAGGACGGGTCACTGGTTCCTAATTACCTAGTACCTAGTTCCTAATCGCCTCAATGCCAATTCACCATTCACTAACTTTTATAATCGGGTATGCTTGAATAAGTGCTTTGATAAATAAGGAGGAACAATGAAACGTATTGGAGTCCTGACGGGCGGCGGTGATGCGCCCGGTTTGAATGCAGCCATCCGCGCAGTGGTGAAAACGTCGCTGGGTGTTTATGGTAATGAGGTCTATGGTATCCGCCGGGGATACAATGGGATATTAGCAGAGGATGGCGTGTTTCCCCTGACCTATGAGGCCATCCGTGGGATCCTGCCCCGGGGAGGGACTATCCTGGGGACAGCCAGCCGTGGGAACCCCTTTGCAATCCAGGTTAAAGAAGGCGAAAAAACTGTCACCCGGGATGCATCAGACCAGGTGGTTGATCGAATCCGCGAGTTAGGTTTGGATATGATCGTGGCGATTGGTGGTGATGGCACCCTGGCGATCGCCCAGGAACTGATCAAGAAAGGAGCACCGATTGTCGGTATTCCCAAAACAATCGACAATGATGTGTGTGGGACCGAGATGACAATCGGGTTCGATACGGCAGTGGGGATGGCAACCGATGCGCTTGACCGTCTGCACACCACGGCTGAATCCCATCACCGGGCGATGGTGCTTGAGCTGATGGGACGTTATGCTGGCTATATTGCCTTAATGGCGGGGGTATCTGGTGGTGCGGATGTGATCCTGATCCCGGAAATTCCCTACCGCTATGAAGTGATCTTTAAAAAGATCCGTGCCCGGGTGGATCAGGGAACCCATTTCAGCCTGCTGGCTGTTTCGGAAGGTGCTTTGCAGGCTGATGGTGAGCGCATTTACCAGGATGTTGAAATTGAGGGCATGCCCAAATTGGGCGGAATTGGCGATCAGGTAGCACAAGAAATTGAGGAGCATTGCGGTGTTGAAGCACGGACAACGGTGCTGGGGCACCTTCAGCGAGGTGGCTCCCCCACGCCCTATGACCGCTGGCTGGCTTCGCAATTTGGCTCAGTAGCCGCTCACCTGGCTGCAGAAGGCCGCATCGGTCGCATGGCTGCATTGCAAAACGGACGTGTCATTGATATTGACCTGGTTGAGTCTCAAGGTGGTTACCGTCAGGTGGATATTAACGATACTGCTGTGCGGACGGCCCGTGGTTTGGGCATCTGTATGGGTGATCGCTACGATGCACAACCAGAATTTACAGAATAGCTATATCCTGTAACCAAATTATGTGTTAAAGTTTAAGCAGTTTTTTCTCTGACTCGCGTAGCGTCCTGTAGGGATCATGTAGCATCCTGTAAGGACTGGGCGAACTGTATCATTGGAGGTATCACATGAATAAAACTATTAAAAATGTCCTTAAGGGTACAGCCTGGACGCTGAGCAGTGCAGTTGCTGCCGTTGGCGCGGCTGGGGTGAGCTGGATATTCTTTAGCCGAAAATATATCCGGCATGATTTACCCCTCGATGATGCCCTGGATGCTGAACGTAATGAATATGTCTCTCAACGCGCTGGGCGGATCAGTTACTATGTCGATCAGCGCGGCAAGGGCACGCCCCTGGTACTGCTGCACAGTATTAATGCTGCCCCCTCCGCCTTCGAAATGAAGCCGATCTTTGAAAACTTGCGCGGTGACCGTCCAGTCTACGCTGTGGATCTACCTGGCTTTGGGTTTTCAGAGCGACCTGATCGTCTTTACAGCCCGTTGCTGTACCAGAATGCGATTTGTGATTTTCTTAAGGACGTGGTTGGTAAGCCAGCCGATGTTGTGGCGCTCTCGCTATCATGTGAGTTTGCCGCCCGCTCGGCAGTTCATGAGCCAAAGCTTTTCCGCTCGCTAGTGATGATCTCACCCACGGGTTTCAACCCACCCCGGGTGGACCATCTCGCTGAGAATTCGCAGCAGCGTGGGACAAAGAACAAAATTTATGCTGGGCTGGCAGTGCCGTTGTGGAACCGTCCCATCTATGATCTGGTCGCCAGCCGACCGAGCATTCATTTCTTCCTCAATAAAAGTTTTGAAGGCCTGGTACCCGATGACATAGTGGATTATGCCTACCTGACAGCACACCAACCTGGCGCTCAGTTTGCCCCCACCTATTTCCTGAGTGGTAAGCTGTTCACACCGGCAGTACGGCAGACGGTTTATAAAGCGCTGGGTATTCCCGTGATGGTGGTATATGACCACGACCCCTACACGAATTTTGAAATGCTGCCAGCTTTTCTGAGAGAGCAGGACAACTGGCAGGGCGTGCGCATCTCACCCACCAAGGGCTTACCCCATTGGGAAGCCCCTCAGCGTGTGTCTAATGCCATGATGGACTTTTGGTCTGGGATATAGGATGTCGTAATGCGGATCAAATGTATTGCCTGTGATGTGCTGGCACGCCCAGTTTATCTGGTTGCTGCTCATTCTCCCCATACTGTTGATGTGGTCTTGCAGCGTTTTGGTCTGCATGTAACCCCTCATCAATTACGCCAGGCACTCCAGGAACAAATCCAGGCTGGTGACGAATCGGGCGTGTATGATGCGGTTGTGCTGGCTTATGGGTTGTGTGGTAAAGCCACCCATGGGCTGCAAGCGGGGAAAATACCACTGGTGATCCCACGTGCCCACGATTGTATCACCCTGTTCTTGGGTGGACGGGATCGTTATGATCAAGCGTTTATCGAGTGCCCCGGCACATACTGGTATGTCCAGGACTATATCGAGCGAGGTGATTCAGAAAACGTTTCCCTCTCGATCGGGGCGTATACCGCTGCTGATGGGGATGCGCTGTATGCAGAATATGTCGAAAAGTATGGGGAAGATAACGCTGTCTACCTGATGGAGGTGATGCGCGCCTGGCAGGCACATTACGAGCGGGCAGCATTTATTGATCTGGGAATTGGCAGCGGGGATGATGTGATGGTGCGAGCCCGCGAGGACGCCCAACGCCGCGGTTGGCGCTTTGAACGCCTAGCTGGGGATATCGTGCTGATCAGACGATTGCTGGAAGGTGACTGGGATGATGATTTCCTTGTATTGCAGCCCGGGCAGATGATTGAGATGAGCGGGGATGAGGGGATTATTGAGACAGTCTAAGAAGTCTATAGTGAGTTCAGTCTTTTTCTGTGATCCACAATACTAGAGACACGTAACAAGTAAGACTCCCGGGATTATGTTTGTTAGCTTCACTGGCTTAATAGCATCAAAGCAATCCCGGGGGCATTGCCTGATAATAAAAAACGCCTGATG
>SLIC01000186.1 GCA_007135845.1 Candidatus Brevefilum sp. | reverse complement strand
TTGAACAACGCGACCCCCTGAAACAGAGGATATTGGGTGCGAACCTTGTTCTGATGACCGACTCTTTAGACCCGTGATCACAATTAACCCAGGTCTGCTTGTTTGACGAAGAGACCAGATGAGTGGTTCCGGATAATAATAACAGCTCACATAATGGTGTTAGTCTGATTGAAGTTGGATTCCCAAGTATAATGGCACCTGAGCTGGGACGCTGTCAATAACCGTATCCGTTCAGCATTAAATGGCAGCAGAACAATAAAATCATAAACTCTCATCAACTATCAGGAAAACAAAAATGTCAGGTGAAACTTTTCCAAACCCAACTGATGATCGCGTAAAATTCGTGGCGGATCCACATAGGCCGGGATATCATTACCTGCCGCCTAAAAACTGGATGAATGACCCCAATGGGCTGATCCAATTTCAAGGGCGCTACCATCTCTTTTATCAATACAACCCTTATGGCCCTTTGTGGGGTTCCATCCACTGGGGTCATGCCAGCAGTATAGACCTGGTTCATTGGGAAGACCATCCTCTTGCCCTAACGCCAGATCCAGATTCAGGTGATGAAAATGGCTGCTGGAGCGGATGTATTGTGATCGATCAGGATGTGCCAACTGCGCTTTACACGGGGTTTGTTAATGAATCCAATACGCCCGTGATGCTGGCCAGGGCTGAAGATATTGGTTTGATTTGCTGGCAGAAATACCCCAAAAATCCAGTTATCCCCCAGCCGCCGCCAGGTGTGAGAAGCACCGATTTCCGTGATCCCTATGTGTGGCAAGCAGGTGAGACGTGGCAGATGGTGGTCGGTGCGGGTTTGGAGAATGGCAATTGTGCCGTTTTGCTGTATGAGTCGCATGATCTCATTTCGTGGGATTATGTTGGACTTCTGTTTGATCAGAAAGTTTCCGATCAGATCACAACCTGGGAATGCCCGAGTTTCTTTCCTTTAGGCGACACCTATGTTTTGCTGGTCTCCCTCTGCCCAGGGTTTTCAGGCGTTTATTATTATGTCGGTGAATTTGATGGGAAAAAGTTTAAACCCCAGCATGAGGGGTTTTTGGAGTCGGGACCGATCTTCTACGCGCCCCATGTGCGCCAGGTGGATGATGGGCGCATGATCCTGATCGCATGGTTAAGGGAGGGGCGGACAGACATTGTGATCGAGGAAGCTGGTTGGGCCGGTGTTCAATCGCTGCCTGTTGTGCTAACACTCGATGAAGACCTTCAACTGGTTTCTACACCGGTTGAAGAGATCAGTGAATTGCGTGGTGAAAAATATCAACAACTGGATGTTCACTTACCTGCAGACGCCCGTTTTGATCTCCCACTGCGGGGAACGCAACTGGAGATCGAAGTTGAATTTGATTGGATCCAGGGATCGGTCGGATTATGTGCGCGAGCCACGGATGATGCGGCTGAGATGACGTGGATTGGCTATGATCCGCTTAAGGGTGTGGCTTTTTTGGATACCACCCGATCCAGCCTGGGTTCAGGGGTGGTCAGAGAGCGGTATGAGGAGACTTTCCAACTTGACATTGGAGAACCGATTAAGATTCATGCCTTTATCGATGGGTCAGTGCTTGAAGTCTGGTTCAATGATCGTGCCAGGATCAGCGGTCGAGCTTACCCAACGCGTAAGGATGCTGATGGTGTTAGGCTGTTCACGCAGGGTGGTTCAGCACATGTGAATGCCTTATCGGCCTGGCAGATGCGGGAAATCTGGGATTGAAGAAACATCACACTTAAAAAGCTTTCAGAATTGGAATCTTCTGGGTAGATAGATCAGCAATCGCATTGTGTTTGTTTTGAAGATGCATTCGTGCAATAAAAAAATCCATCAGGCTATCTGATGGATTTTTCTACATTTGTAAAGTGAAAGAAAGCTTCTAGGCTTTTTTCTCTTCACAGCAGTGGTGTTTCGCATCCTTCCCGTGGCATTCCTCAATTTGCTCAGGGGTACAATCCTCGGGTTTGGGTTTCTTATGGGGATGCGAACAATCTTGGTCTTGCTTACAACACATGGTGGTTTCCTCCAATTCTTGATTGCCGAAGGTGGTTAATGGTCTCGATTGACCCAGCAGCTCCCCCCGGAGATGGTCGTACCTGGCGAGCTGGTCATGATCCAACACGTAGTGAATGCGGTAGCCGCGCCGACTTGATTGCACCAACCCCAGGTCTTTCAATGCTTTCAGATGCTGAGAGACATTCGAGGTGGTGGTCTCAAGCTGATTTGCCAGGCAGCTCACGCAGCGGGCATGTTCCGGTGCCTGGTTTGCCAGAAGTTGGATCAAACGCAGGCGGGTTTCGTCCGCCAGGGCCTTATAAAACTGGGTTAATACGTAGACACCATCCATCGGTTAACTAATTAAGTGATTACTAAAATAAATCATAACTTAACCTACAATTGATGTCAAGGGGTCACTGTGGATGCCGAACTTTTCTGAACACAGCAAGGGTGGAAGTTGATTACATCCCCATAAAACAATCTAAGGTGATGGGTATGCATTGTCTTGGGTTAGTTGGTGAGTTTGACCCAAGCACTCAAATATGATCTTGTGGTGCCGCGGAACGGCCAGGTGTTCCTATCTTCACGAGCCGCAAGGTTATCACGGTTATTGGTTATAATTCTATCTGGTCAACCGTTTTATTCGAGATTGGTATGATCCAATGAAAATAAAATCTTTAAAATTCAATTTGCGTGAATTAGCAGGTTCCATGGGGGATTACGGCGTGTTGATCCCGCTGGCGGTGGGCTATTTTGCCGTGATTGGACTGAACCCCTCCGGCTTTTTTGTGATGATGGGGTTAGCCTGCATTATTGCCGGGCTCGTGTTTAAGCTGCCGATGCCGATTCAACCAATGAAGGTGCTGGCGGTGATGTCGATTGCGCAGGCGTGGTCCCCATCGATGGTGTATGCAAGTGGCTTTGCTGAGGGATTGATCTGGCTGTTTTTTGCAATGACCAACTTAATTGAGTGGGTGGCAAAAATCACGCCCAAAACAATTGTGTGGGGCATCCAGATCACATTGGGCATCCTGCTGGCGATCCAGGCGGTTGAGCGAATTTCAACGGGATGGGTCCTTGGCATAATCTCGATCCTGATCATTCTTCTATTGCGCAAGGTGAAATACATTCCTTCCCCGGTGGTACTGCTGCTGCTCGGGGTGGGGATCGTCCTCTATAACGGGGGCTGGTCACAAATTCCCGCACCCTCATTCAGGCTGCCAGAACTGTCCAGCTTTCGTTTAGAAGAGATCTGGGAAACGCTGGTGTTGGCAGGGTTTGCGCAAATCCCGCTGACGATCACAAATGCTACGATCTCCGTGGCGGCATTGATCCAGGAATATTTTCCCGGTAAGCGTGTGACCACGCGGCAGCTCTCTTTCAGCCATGGGATCATGAACCTGGTGGCACCCTTATTTGGGGGCATCCCGATGTGCCACGGCGCCGGGGGGCTGGCCGGGCAATACTATTTCGGAGCCCGCACGGGTGGGACGAAGATCATTGAAGGGAGCATTTACATCACCCTGGGCTTGTTTTTTGGTGCTTCATTTACTGGATTGTTCTCGGTGTTCCCACCAGCCATCCTGGGTGCGATGCTGCTGTTGATTGGGATTGAGTTGGTTAAATTCGGCCGGGAGCTGCGCTTCAATATTGAATTGGTGCCGGTTGGATTGACCATGCTTGTTGCGCTGTTGAGCAATCTGGCGTTGGGATTCCTGGCCGGGCTGGTTTCTTATCACCTGATTGAGCAGATAAGAATGCGCATTCAATCACCTGAAAAGTCTGAAGAAGATTCCGAAAAATAAACAATAAACCGGAAAAACCACACATAGCATTCATCCTGTTAGCGTTGATTTTATCCGGGTTATTCTACTGAGGTACCCATCCCATCAAATCCTCGTCTGGTAAAATCATTAATGAGTTTTTACTGCTCAGTGCATACCATGCTTTGCCTTTAGCTAGCGCAAAGAACCGCAATCGTGAACCAACGTAATGACGACCCCATCAGCATGATGATCATTTTCGGGGATTATCTATGAACTTGAACCAAAAAAGGATTCCAGCGCAATTAACCGGGGTGCTCTTGTTGGGTGCGGTTTCCCAAATTGGACAGGTGTTGTTCATGCGAGAGCTTTTGATGGTCTTCTACGGCAGTGAGCTGTCGATTGGCATCATCCTGGCTGCCTGGTTGGTGTGGGTCGGCATGGGCAGCCGCCTGGGCGCACGGATCATTGATCGAGTACATGATCCCCGGCGCGTGTTGGTGTTCACATCCATTGGTGCTGCCTTATCCATTCCAGGCGTAATCCTGCTGATGCGAGAAGCACGTGGTTTCTTTGATGTTTTACCCGGAGCATACCTTTCGTTGTGGGATATGACCCGCACCAGTTTCCTGTTGATGGCACCAGTCTGCATCCTGCTGGGGGTGCAGTTCGTGCTCCTTGCTCGAGTCTGGCGGGAGGATGATCAAAGCGAGCATACCAGTAGCGCATCCAAAACCTACCTGACGGAAGCGCTGGGTAATTTGTTGGGGGGATTAACCTTCACCTTCTTGATGGCGCGAAACCTTTCCGCGCTGCAATCCGCCGTCATCCTGGCGCTGTTGATACCGGTGGCGATTCTGCCGATCGTTTGGAAGCAATCTGGTGAACGAAAACACTTCCGCTGGCCCCTGTTGGGGTTGCTAGGGGCAGCTATACTGCTGCTGCCGTTTGCGGGCAACCTGGATGATTGGGCTTACCGGCGGGGTTGGGGGCATTTTTCGCCTCAGCACGAATTGATTGAAACGCGCCAATCCAAACACGGGACAATCTCTGTCCTTCAGAGAGAAGGGCAGTACAGTTTCTTTCAAAGCGGGCATTTGGTATTCAGTACGGCTGGGCCAGAAGCCACCCACCCGGGGATGGAAAACATTGACGCGGTACAATTTGCCCATTTTGCCGTGGTGCAGCATGAGAATCCCCAAAGAATCCTGCTGATCGGTGGTGCGATGCGCGGCGTCCTCGATGAAATTCTAGAGCATCCCATCACCCAGGGTGACACGGTTGAGCTGGATGACATGTTGACCGAGGTGGTCAAGCCATATATCCCAAGCGCTACCCGTGATGCCTTGGAAGACCCCCGAGTGCAATTGATCCATGGTGATGGGCGGCTGTTTGTGAAGGGTGCGGATGTGGGGTACGACCTGGTGATCGTGGACGTCCCCGACCCGGCCACGGCTGTGTTGAACCGCTTCTACACCGTGGAATTTTTCGAGGAGATTAAGTCGCTGCTAAATCCGAGCGGGGTTCTTGTGATTGGGGCAGGGACCACGCCCGACATGCGCGGCTTGGCGGTTT
>SLIC01000080.1 GCA_007135845.1 Candidatus Brevefilum sp. | reverse complement strand
GGCAGTAACGACCTCACTGACTCAAGCCTGCCGGTCCTTTCTGTTTTTGCCAGTAACGACGGGCTGGCAACCCTTGAGGACATTGCCGACTCACAGAACCGCTTGCCTGCCAGTACCATATTTGTAGAAATTACCGGCGGGAACCATGCTGGTTTTGGTTGGTACGGCGACCAAAATGGTGACGGTGTTGCCTCCCTCAGTCAAGCAGAACAACAGAATCAGATCGTTCAGGCAACGGTTACATTCTTGCAATCTATCGGGCAATGATTGGAGTACGAATGAAAAAAGGTTGGAAGATCACCCTGATTGTCATCACCACACTCCTCGTTGTGTTATTGGTTGGGCCCTTCCTCGTACCTGTGGGCAGCGTGGAAAATACCCGCCCGCCGCAAGAACTGGCTGACCCTGACAGTATCTTTCTGGAAATCAATGACCTCAATGTACATCTCAAGCGCAGCGGCCAGGGAGAACCGGCCTTTATTTTATTGCATGGGTTTGGCGCCAGCACCTTCTCGTGGCGAGAAGTGCTCGACCCACTTTCGACATACGGCATGGTAATCGCCTATGACCGCCCCGCTTTCGGGTTAACCGAACGACCGCTCACCTGGGAAGGTGCAAACCCCTACACCCAGGAGAGCAATATCGACCTGCTGATCGGATTAATGGACGAAATGGCAATTGAACAAGCGATCCTGGTCGGCAACTCTGCTGGCGGCACCCTGGCGACCGCCTTCACACTGGCACATCCACAGCGTGTGCAAGCATTGATCCAGGTCAATGCAGCCATTTACCAGACCAGGCCCGATGCCCCTATTTTGAATTGGCTGCTGAGCACCCCCCAGGTGGATCACATCGGCCCACTGATCGCCCGCCGGTTAGCAGGCAGTCAGGGCGATGCCTTCATCCGCAGCGCCTGGAGCGATCCCAGCCAGGTTGAGGCAAACCCCGACATTATCGCTGGCTATCGAAAACCCCTTATGGCAGACAATTGGGATCGCGCCCTGTGGGAACATACCAAGGCTGCCAGTCCGCCTGGATTGGCAGAGCGATTGAACGAAATTCTAGTCCCAACCCTGGTGATTGCTGGCGAGGATGACCAGATCGTTCCTTTGGAAGCCAGCCTGCGCCTGGCGGAAGACATTCCTGACACAACCCTGGTGGTGATTGAAAACTGCGGTCACCTCCCTCAGGAAGAATGTCCGGTGGATTTCCTGGCTGCAATCGATGACTTTATCACAATGATATTGGAGTAATACAATGACAAGCAAACGAATCAAGCAAGGTGAAAAAGCTCGTGATTTCACATTAACCAACACCCAGGGCAAAGACGTTAGTCTGTCAGATTTTGAGGGCAAAAAGAATGTCTACCTGGTATTTAACCGCGGCTTTACCTGATCATTCTGCCGCAGGCATATGGCACAGTTGTGCCAGGATTACCATCAGTTTGTCCAAACTGAGACTGAAGTTATTGCAGTCGGTCCAGATTCTCTGGAAGATTTTAAGAGATTCTGGATTCAGGGCAATATACCCTTTATCGGACTGGCAGACCCCGACCATCAAGCTGCCCGCCTTTACGATCAGGAAGTTACCCTGTTGAAATTTGGCCGGGTTCCTGCACAGATGATCATCGATAAAGAAGGCGTGACCCGCTACGTTCACTATGCCCGCTCAATGTCAGATATCCCGGAAAATGATGAGATCATAAAACTGCTTAAGGAGATAAACAAACAAAATATTCTTAATCAGACCATTTAATTATTGGTATTTTTACAGGTATATTGGTATGTTAGATAAAATTTTAATTGTAGGTGGTACCGGACGAACCGGTCAGATCATTGTTAGAAACTTGGTGGCGAGTGGTATTTACCCACAGCTCCTGGTGCGAGATTTATCAAAAGCTCAAGAATTATTCGGAGCAAATTTGATTTATCATGTTGGCGATGTGCGTGAGTATGAAACACTGCTTAACCCAATGGAAGGTATGCAAGCCGTCATCTCAGCGGTGGGGACCTCTTCCCCAGTTGGAAAAAACTGCCCCAAACGGGTGGATTACGAAGGTGTAGCTAATATGGTTAGAGCTGCTCAATCAATGGGTGTACAACGCTTCATCCTGATTTCCTCGATAGCCGTCACCCATCCTGAGCATCCCTTGAACCGCTTTGGCAAGATACTGGATTGGAAGCTCAAAGGTGAGGAAGCTTTAAGACATAGCGGATTGGATTATGCCATTGTTCGCCCGGGCGGGTTGAAAGACACACCAGGCGGCTGTCATCCACTGGTCTTCGACCAGGGCGATCATATCCTTGGAACCATCAGCCGGGAAGACCTGGCCGACACTTGCTTGCAGGCGTTAAACGATTTGCAGCAAATTCCCGTGACCTTCGAGGTGGTCGAAGCGGATCAAAAAGGCTGCCCGGATTGGGCGCAATTATTGGCTGCATTGGTACCTGATGAAAAGTGTTCGGATGATTTGGGATTTTGAAAAATCACTGATGCGACGGCTGGCCCTGTGGGCAGTTCTCAGCATGGTGGCTGGTGTTGTTTTGATACTCTTTGGCAACCCATTTTGGCAAGGATTTGGGATTCAGTTGCTTGCCTGGGGTGCTGTGGATGGTATCATCGTCTGGCTTGGTCAGCGCCGCGTGAAGCAAAACCTGATGGATGAAGCTGTTGATCAAAATGACGTCCGGGAAGCCAGCAGAATACGCAAGATCTTGTGGATCAACACTGCCCTGGATGTGCTTTACATAGCCGGCGGCGTCGTGATTATCTTTACCCTGGGCAGCACATCCGCTTTCTGGCAGGGAACCGGTTGGGGCATCATCCTTCAAGCCGCATTCCTGTTTGTTTTCGATTTATGGCACGCCAGGCATGTTCCGAATCCGACATAATGATCCCCTGCAACCAGAAAAACCAATAGCAGCATTTATCAATAATTAATGTTCAAAAAAATGTGCTACCCCTCAAACCGCAACGCCCGCAACCCATTTGCCGTCACCAGTAACGAGACGCCCATATCTGCCAGTACTGCCAGCCATAATGGTGCATAACCCAGCAGGGCAAATACAGCGACCAGCAATTTACTTCCCAGGCTGAAACCGATGTTCTGTCTGATCAACCGGTTAGCGAAGGCCGATAATCGGATCGCAAAGGGCAGTTGGTGGATGTCATCCGCCATTAAGACCACATCCGCGGTTTCCATCGCCTGGGCACTGCCGCTGCCGCCCATCGCAATTCCCAGGTTAGCTGCGGCTAATGCGGGTGCATCATTAATCCCATCCCCCACCATGGCAATTGCGCCATAGGACTCCCGGAGTTGTTCCACCGCCGTCTGTTTATCCCCGGGCAACAGATTCGCCCTGACATCATCTAAACCCAGTGAGCCACCAACCGCGCTGGCAACCGCTGAATTATCACCGGTCAGCATCAGGGTGTGTTTCTTCATGCGGTTTAATGCACCAATGACAGCCTGAGATTCGGGACGGAGTGTGTCCGCAACAGCGATAAAGCCACGTACCCGGTCACCATCGCAGAGGAGCATGGCAGTCCTACCCTGCCCCTCAGCCTCCATGACCCAGGTACGCACCTCATCAGGGATAACATGTTCCTTTTCAAACATGCGCAAGCTGCCAATCGTCATCTTATACCCGTTTACCCTGCCCTCCAGGCCAAGCCCGCCGCGCGTCACCAGGTCCCTGGCTGCCGGGTAGCAGTGCGTTACACCACGCGCTTCGGCTTCCTTCACAATTGCCTGTGCCAGTGGATGGGTGCTGTGCCGCTCAAGGGCGTATGCCAGTGCCAGTAAATCATCACAGGGTTCGCAAGCTGCTGCCTCCATGCAATCCAAATCCTTGGTATCTACGACTTGCGGCTCACCCAGGGTAAGGGTGCCAGTTTTATCAAAGGCGAACACATTGATCCGCGCCAATTGTTCCAGGAAGATTCCCCCCTTAAATAAAACCCCTTCCCGAGCGGCTTTGGTCAGGCTGGCAACCATCGTCACCGGTGTAGAGATGACCAGGGCACAGGGGCAGCTGATCACCAGCAGCGCCAGGGCTCGGTACAGCCAGCCGCGACCACCATCAATGGGGTTTAGAAATGGTGCCCCAAACAACAGCGGCGGGAGAACGGCCATCATCAACGCCAGGATCACCATGGCGGGCGTGTAATATTGGGCAAATTTATCGATGAACTTCTGGCTGCGTGATTGGCGGGACTGCGCCTCAGTAACCATCTCGATAATGCGGTGCAGGGTGCTGTCTGCAACCAACCGGGTGACTTCGATCAAGACTCGTCCGCTCCCATTGACTGTTCCGCTGAAAACAGAGTCGCCTTTTTCCTTCCACACCGGCATACTTTCACCGGTGATTGGCGCCTGGTTGATATCGCTGTGACCCTCGGCGATGACCCCATCCACCGGGATGCGTTCACCCGGGCTGACCAGGATTGTGTCACCAACGACCAGGTCTTCCACCGGTACCCGCTGTTCAATCCCTGCTTCAAGCCTGATCGCATGCGTGGGTGATAGGGCCCTCAATTGTGAGATCGCTCCCCGGGCCCGCTCATTGGTAAATCCCTCCAGGGCTTCCGCCAGGTCAAACAGCAGGATCAACGTGGCTGCTTCAGCATATTCACCAATCGCCAGCGCACCCAAACCAGCAACCGTCATCAAGAAATTTATGTTGAACGTACGATTGATCCAAAGATTGACAAAACCGCTGCGCGCTATTGGCCAGCCAGCCAGGATCAAGGCACCAATCTGCATGGCAATAACCACGCCCCGCGAGACACCCAGCCAACTGGCTGTAAAAGACGCCAGAATCACCACAGCTGCAATTAATGCCAGCCGGGTTTCGACTTGCCGGATCAGGTAGCGCCAGAACCCAACGACAGCGATTGGCTGGACAGCCGCTTCATCGCCACCATCAACATCATCCTGATGGAGCACTTCATGGTAACCTAACTTGTTGATCAAATTGCGCAGCTTAACAAGGTCGACATCCCCACGCACCGTCAGGGTGCTGTCAAAAAACCGTACATTGACGTCTTGCACCCCCGGTAATGCGGCGACAGAGGTTTCCAGTTCATTGGCACAGTCCATACAATCCAGTCCTGTGATTTTCAATGTTGTTTCAGCCATGAATGTCTTTCGCCTCAGTCATGAAGTATATGTTCGAACGTCCGCATAAGGATATCCCGAACATGATCGTCTGCCAGGTCATAAAACACTTCACGACCTTCTTTGTGGTAGCGCACAATATCTAAACTGCGTAACAGCCGCAATTGATGTGACACGGCACTCTGTGAGACGGCTAAATGGTCCGCGATATCGCCAACACCGCGCTCACCGTTGAACAGTAAGGTCAGGATCAGCAAGCGTGTGGGGTCAGCCAGGGCT
>SLIC01000236.1 GCA_007135845.1 Candidatus Brevefilum sp. | reverse complement strand
TAATGATGGTGTAAAAACGCTCCTTCACCAATTGGGCCACCTCCGGCTTGAAGGCGCGCAGTGTGCCAGCAAAGACGGCTTCCTGGGGGATGATATTGTTGGCAGTTCCCGCCGATACCTGGCACACCGAGACGACCGCGCTGTCGAGGGGGTTGACGTTGCGCGAGACAATCGTCTGCAGCGCGGTGATAATGTGCGCCACAGCCATGATCGGGTCGGCCGTGATGTGGGGCTGGGCACCGTGACCGCCCTTGCCGGTCACCTTCACAGTGAAGATGTCTGCCCCTGCCATCGACGGTCCGGGGGTGAGGCCGTACCAACCCACCGGCTGCTCATTCCACACATGCATGCCCATCACGTAATCAGGCTGCGGGTTTTCCAGCACACCTGCGGCGATCATGCGCGCTGCGCCGCCATCCAGCTCTTCAGCCGGCTGGAAGACGAACTTGATCGTGCCGTTGATCTGCTCTCGCCGTTCAGCCAGAAGTTTTGCCACGCTCAACCCCACCGCGGTATGGCAGTCATGCCCGCAGGCATGCATCTTGCCCGGCGCTTGAGAGGCATAGGGTGCGCCGGTCTCTTCCTGGATCGGCAGCGCGTCCATGTCAAATCGCAGCAGCAGCACGGGGGTATCCGCCTGCCCGCGCAGCATGCCGATCACGCCGGTCTCAGCGATGCCGGTGGTCACATCCACCCCCAGGCTGGTCAGAGTCTCTGCCACGATTTTCGAGGTGCGGAATTCCTTGAATCCCAATTCGGGGTGACGGTGCAAATCTCGCCGTCGGGCTACCGTTTCATCGTTGATTTTGAGGGCTGCTTCTAATAATGTCACTCGGTCTGCCTCCTGAATTTGATCACGCGGAATTGCTCTTCATATTTGAAATCCTCATTCTTGCCGTTGTTGACCCGCTCAAGCATGCGCTTTTCAAAAGCCCGTGGGTCACCAATTTGTGAAGCATGCATTTTGAGGGATTCAATCTTTTCGTCCCAGTACTCGGTCACATCCAAACGCACATCAGGCTCGATCGTCAGGCTCATCCAGACTTCTTCTACCTCGTGGGGCTCATAGCCTTCTGCCAGCAGCTCAGGGAAGAAAAAGCGATTGCCCGCCGCAGGAAAGACTGCGTCAATCACCACCTGGCCGGCATTGCGGTGGTCCGGGTGGTTGATGTACTGCTGGTTGGGGAACAGGTTGCCCGGGTCACAGGTGACCAAAACCTGGGGCTGGTATTTACGGATAAAGCGCACAACTTCCCTGCGCATATCAAGATCAGGAATCAGGTAGCCATCTTCGTAATTGAGAAAATCGACCGACGTGACCCCCAGCAGTTCTGCGGCCAGATGCTGCTCCTCCACCCGGATGCGGGCAACATCGGCGGCCGTCAGGTTGATGTCCTTAGCCCCCTTATCGCCCTTTGTCAGCAACAGGTAGCGCACCTGGTGCCCGGCGCTGATCCAGCGGGCAATGGTCGCCCCCAGGAAGAATTCGGGGTCGTCAGGGTGAGCTAAGATGACAAGGATGTTTTTGGGGCTTTGCCAATCTTCAGAGTGTTCCATCGTGTGATGATCCTTTGATGCTGGAATGTCGGTCAGTTATTGCGGCGTCTTGATTGGCGCGGTTTACTTCTGCGACGGCGTTTTGATGAAGGCCGGCGTTGATCGCTGGATGGTCGTGTCTTCTCGCGGTCGACAAACTGGTCTTCCGGGCGGCTGATTTCCTCACCCGGCTGGCTTTTTGCCTCTGGTAGGGCTTCGACGGCTTCACCGTTGGCAACCCGCTGGGCCTGGTCCAGTTCCTGCTTGGTAAACTGGCGCGGTCCAAGATTAGGGATATCAACAATCACCGCCTGGCGCATCGGCAGGATCTGCACCACCCGTCCCTCGCCCATCGGTGTGATGACCTTACGCTTGCGCTTGGGCAGGGTCTTAATCGCCTCGACATACTGGTCGTATTCATACATCAGACAGCAGCGCAGGCGACCGCACATCCCGGTGATCTCTGAAGGGGTCAGTGAAATATCCTGGGTTTTCGCCATGCGGATGGATATCGAGGCAAAATCGGTCAGGAACTGGGAACAACAGCGCATCTCCAAACCGCAGGCGCCCATACCCCTGATCAGCTTGGCAGCGTCACGCGGCCCGATTTGCCGCAGCTCAACCTCAACCCCCTTGGCCAAGTGCTTGATGTCCTGGTGCAGGCGTTTGACGTTCACATTCACCGAGGATTCGCTGTTGATCAGGACAAACAAACGTTCGCCATCCAGGGAAAATTCAGCAGAAATAACCTTCACCGCCGCCAAACCATTTTCAACCAGGTGTTCCCGAAAACGTTCGATAAACTCATCTTGCTGGATCATTAAAGCTTTTCGCTGCAGCAAGTCTGCGGGTGTGGCAGGTCTTTCAATCAGCTTAAAACCGTTCAAATCCAGGTCTTCAACATTCAGGTCAACCTGGGAGATATGCGCCAGCTGCAAGCCCCGGCTGGTACGGACAACTACCGGGTCACCGGGTTTAAGGTCCGGGAAACGGGAAGCATCAAAATAATAAACTTTTCCGACGTCCTCAAATTGAACGCCGATAATAAAACGATTGCTCATATTTTAAGATTATATCATGCCAGGGTCTGCCAGGTCAGTCACGAATGTCGAGGTTTACCACGGATATCCGGGCAGCAACCGAGGTGGCCAGGCCCATCAATGCCTGGGCACTGGGGGAGTCTGGGTCTGCGATCACCACGGGGGCGCCCAGGTCCCCGCCCTCTCGCACACGCTCCTCGATGGGCAGATTGGCCAGCAGCGGCACACCTGCCAATCCCGCCAATTGCTCACCACCGCCTTCGCCAAACAAACGCCGCAGCGAGCCATCATCCATCTCCAGGTAGCTCATGTTCTCCACTACACCCAGGATCGGTACTTCTAATTTCTTAAACATCGAAACGGCTCGGGCAGCATCATCAAAGGAGACCTGCTGCGGCATGGTGACGATTACCCCGCCGCTGAGCGGCACTGTCTGAACCAGCGAAAGCTGTACATCACCGGTGCCCGGTGGCAGATCGATGATCAGGTAGTCCAGTTCGCCCCAATCCACATCACGTAAAAACTGCTGAATGGCCGAGTGCAGCATGGGGCCGCGCCAGATCAGGGGCTCTCCCTCTCCGACGATAAACCCAATCGACATCACTCTGACACCATAGGCTTCAGCAGGCTGAATGCCCTGACCCTCTTTTGAGGGCGGCAGCCCATGCACACCCATCATCATCGGTACATTAGGGCCATAAATATCCGCATCCAGTAAACCGACCCTGGCACCACATTGCGCCAGCCCCACCGCCAGGTTGACGGCTACCGTGGTCTTACCCACACCGCCTTTACCCGACCCCACCGCGATGATATTCTTGATCGCCAGATCCTTGATCTTTTTATCTTCTGGCACCCGTGCCCCCATGGTGACTTCGACCTCCTGGACGCCCGCTAATGCTAAAACGGCTGCTTCCACATCGCGCTGGATCTGCTGCCGTAAGGGGCAGGCAGGGGTGGTCAATTCCACCATGAATGACACCTTCGACCCAGTAATCTGGATATCCTTGATCATGTTCAGCGAAACCAGGTCTCGCCGCAATTCGGGGTCCTGCACCTGGCTGAGCGCCGCGATGACTTGTTCTTTGGTCACACCTGGCATGGAAATTCCTTTCTAATTCACGCCTTGTTTCATTAAATTTGATATGCCCATAAACTCGGGATGTGGGTGTACCTAATGAACCCAATCACCAAGATTAACAAGCGTTAACTCGAGCAATATTTTACCCACTTGTTGCGAAAAATACCAATTAATGCGCTGTGGATCACGTGTTGTACCACCATCCAGCTGAGGAGCACAACAGGTTTCTCCGTTGATAGACCCACACCTTCTACACAGTGATGATTTTCCGAAATCATCCGGTAAAATTGTAATTAATGAAAAAAAGTAAAGGAAAAAGACGGGAGACTATGAAATCACCACAAAATCAACAAATGCAAGGTAAGAATATCCTGGTCACCGGCGCCAGCCGGGGGATCGGTTTCGAAACAGCTGCCGGTTTAGCGCGGATGGGCGGGCATGTGATCCTCGTCAGCCACGTGGAGGAACGCCTTCAGCAAGCGCAAGAAAAAATTACGGCCGAATCCGGAGCGGATGCTGCCCGTTATTACGTGGCGGATCTATCCGTCCAAGCAGATATCCATCAACTAGCTGATCAAATACTCAGTGATTACGATCAGCTTGATGTGTTGATCAATAATGTCGGGGGATGGTTCAGCAAATTTACAAAAAGCGCAGACGGCATCGAAAAGACCTTTGCCCTCAACCACCTCAGCTACTTCCTCCTCACCGGCAGGCTGCTGCCCCTTCTGCAAAAAAGCGCACCCGCCCGGATCATCAATGTCTCATCTGACGCCCACCAGCAAGCCAGGGAGGGGATGCAATTCGACGACCTCCAATTTCAAAAACGCTACCGCACCTTTTCGGTTTATGCGCATTCAAAGTTAGCCAATATTCTTTTTACCTATGAACTCGCCAGGCGCCTAGAGGGTACCGAACTGACGGTGAATGCCGTCCACCCCGGTCTCGTCAAAACTGAACTCTATCGGAATTTTGGTGTTATGTCGTCATTGGTCAAAGGGTTCGCAAAGCTGTTCGGGAAAGATGAAGAGGAAGGTGCCCAAACACCGATCTACCTGGCCAGCGACCCGGAGGTGGCTGAGATCAGCGGTAAATATTTCTTCGAATGTGAACAGCGGAAATCATCACCTGTTTCGTACGACGAATCCCAGGCACAAAGGCTATGGGAAGTCAGC
This sequence comes from Candidatus Brevefilum sp., assembly GCA_007135845.1. Next base: position 575 of record SLIC01000236.1, on the reverse strand, counting down.
GAGGAAATGACTGGGTTTAATTATCCTTTGTAAACCCCAGGTTCTTCTCTTATCGGCCTTGGTCCGGCATCAACATCACCCAATATTCATGGTTTTCAGCATCATATGCATATGGATGAAAATTCTCCCCCTTGGAAGACCTCACCACTTGCATAACACTGACCTATACCCTTTGTTAGTAAGCCTTAATTGTCAACATGATTATTAAGAAAATTATGATTCTTATCTGACAACGAAAAACCAACAATTTACATCCAAATCAATCTCACAACCAACGCTTACCACCAGTCATTCCATCGTAATAACAAGAGGATTAATCCATGCTGTTAAACTAAAAGATTAGTAAATTTTGTTCAACCAAACAAAAAAACCAATCCATCATCCCAGTTTGGATACTAATCGTTCAATTTGCGAGTAAAGGAAGTTTTATGTCAAAAGGGAACCAGCCTGACCAGGAAAAAATCAACCAGCTGCAGACAATCACTAAAAAACTAGGGCGCCAAATTATTGAAATCACAACGAAGGCAGGTTCAGGTCATCCTTCCAGCTCCCTTTCAGCAATAGAAATCATGGTG
>SLIC01000191.1 GCA_007135845.1 Candidatus Brevefilum sp. | reverse complement strand
GTTTCTTGATTATTACGAGCCAGTAAATTCCACCACTGATTGGATTCCTTTATTACCTTTATGATGGGATAAGAATTGACCTTTCCCGTTTCAGAAAAGGTCGGAGTTTGCCCACCCCAAAAAAATACGAAAAAAATCCTACCCAATGACACCTTGTTGCCAGGTGAGGATAAGGGAGGACATTTCCATTGGGATGGTTTTTTCTCAATTGGCCGCCAATCCAACCAATTGTGGCTGGATTTTTTGTTCAATACAGTTCTGGTTGCTTGAACGGGATCAAAGCCAGGATGATGGCTTGCTCGTAAAGCGATTTGCGTGTGACCACATCGCCTGTTAACAATCCCACAGCGCCTGATTTTTGTTTGGAATTCTCCCTGCCAAACACCTGGTCATCGGCATCTCCCAGTTCCATACCGGATTCCACCAGGGTTTTCACCTGGTGGGGCAGGTTGAAATGGGCGGTGCGCGCGCTGCCGTGACCCTTTTCCGAAAGCACCACCACCCAGGCGAAAGCCATCATCACACCATCCTGGGTGTCACACCCCCCTTCTATACCAACCCAATAATCGGCTGCAGGGGATGTAAGCCTGGCTTTCTCCGCACGGTTCTGTGCCCCCTGGCGGGTGGCCTGGTCGGAAAGCGGTTGATCTTGGACTCCGGATTCCACGACCACACTTTCAACCGTGAATGTCTCATCCTCAAACATGCGGGCAAAACCGCTTAGTACGGCTGCTGCTTTGACCGGGTTTTGAGATGCGACTACGATCGTCTTCACTGGTCGAGGTTCTTAGAGCTTGGGGAGTTCAATTGACTTCTGGTACTGGTATTTGCCCTGTTTATCTGCGTAAGAAGTTTCACAGGCTTCATCAGCTTCAAAAAACAATACCTGGGCAATCCCCTCAAAGGAGTAGATTTTTGCGGGCAGCGGTGTTGTGTTGGAAATTTCCAAAGTGACAAAACCCTCCCATTCAGGTTCAAAGGGGGTCACATTGACAATGATGCCGCAGCGGGCATAGGTGCTCTTGCCGACACAGATCGTCAGCACGTTGCGCGGGATGCGGAAGTATTCCACAGTTTTTGCTAGGGCAAATGAGTTGGGCGGAATAATGCAAACATCACCTTTGAAGTCAACCATGGAATTGATGTCAAAATTCTTTGGATCCACAATCGCCGAATAGACATTGGTAAAAATCTTATACTCATCTGCCACACGGATGTCGTAGCCATAGGAAGAGGTGCCAAAGGAGATGACCCCCTGGCGAACCTGCCCTTCTTCAAAGGGTTCGATCATCTTTTTTGATAATGCCATCTTCCGGATCCAGTGATCGGCTTTGATTGTCATTGTTTATTAACTCCTATAATAAATACATCAACCAACGGTAAATTATTGAATGGTTCAATCCAGGTTAATCTTGATAAATCCCAGTGAACCCGGTTCAAGCGTGAAGAAGATCTCGTATAACCGATTGTAAATAAAGCTCAGGCGGTAATCTCCAGCAGGTAAATCTGGTATGGCAAAATTTTCTCCCAGGAGTGGGTGCGCATTAACCCTGCCGGCATAGTAGGTCTTTGGATAGTAAATCGCTTGCACCGTGCCTGTTTCTGTTAATTGTTCTAATTCTAAACGAAATTCTGTCACTGGAGCACCAAAAGGTCCCTTGATCAAGCCAGCCAGCATGGCCTTTGGTTGCAGCTCAGCATCATCGAGGGGGGCAAACCACAAGATTGGGTTGACCGTATGGAAGTAGTCATTTGTGCCAACCCTGACTTCAAAATGTAAATGCGGTCCGACGGCCACCCCGCTGTACCCAACTTCACCAAGGACATCACCTGTGTTCACCCGGTCACCAACAGAGACGGAAATATCAGATAAGTGGGCATAAACGGTGTAGACGATTTGCCCATCAATAACCAGGCCTGGATGGCGTAAAATGATCACAAATCCGTAAAAACCCCAGTAAGGACCAATGTCTGGGGTGGTGTCATAATCTGCAAAGACAACCTCACCATCCCTGGCAGCCAGGACAGGGGTACCATAAGGATTTAAAAACTCCACCCCATGATGTATTTCAAAAGCACCCTCTCCCGTGCTGGCGTATGGATAGGAGATATCAATTGTCCGGGTATATCCGACGCCAATGGGTCTTTCGATCCAACCCGGCCAGGACCACGAACAAAAGATTTCTTCACAGTCGAAGTCTTCCTCTTCCAGAGGTGGCTCTAAAGTGGGTGTGTTATCCGGGATTGGCTCTGCGGGAACTTCCGGAGCTTCTTCGATCACAGTCTGCGTTGCTGCCAGGGGTGTTTTTTCAGCCAAAGGCGTTGGAGGAATCTCCTCAGTCGTATCTCCTGCCTGGCAAGCAGCCAGGAGCAGCAAACTGAGTAAAGCCAATACTACCAATAATGTAAATCTGCGCATAAGTGCTTAGGAAGGGTCCAAACCGCCGCGCTGCGTGAGGGCTTCCCGCAGGGAGTTACCAATTTTGCCAGCTTTATTTTCCAGGGTTTTTAATTCATTCAGCATCCGGGCTGGTTCTGGTTCCTTTTCAAGCCCTAACAAGTTGATGCGCACATTTAAACCCGCCCCTTGTAATGCGGCTTGCGCCATGGCAAACGCGGTTCCCGCATCGGAAACGGCGTTGATGTTGCCTTTTTCAGCGGCCAGAAGCGCCAGTTGCATAATTGAAAGGGCATTTCGACCGACATGCAGGGGTATTTCTGCCGCATTGATTGAAGCAGCCTGGATCGCCTGAATGCGTTCCGACTTCTGCTGGTCCGTATCTTGCGGTAAGCGCCTTGCTTTCATATAAGCTTGAAAGGATTCAGCATCTTTTTCAACGGCAGTTCGCATTGTTTCCTGAAGTTCGGCAGCTTCTTCGATCATCGACCACATCTCAGCTTCCACATCCGCATATTTCTTCTTGCCAACGGTTACCCGGCCGACCATCGCCACCAGCGCAGCAGCCATCGCGGCGCTGTAGGCTGCAGCAGAACCACCTCCAGGGGTTGGTTCACCAGAAGCCAATGCATCCAAGAAACCCTCATCGCCTTCTTTGACCGGGCTTTCTTGTGGTTGTGCAGCAGCATCAAACAGGCGGGTTTCTAAAACCTGGTCTGGTTCAAATTGATCCATTTGCATATACCAGACCGATGCATCGACCAACGCCTCGTTGGGCACCAGGCCGACCAGTTCAGAATGGCGCACGGACACACCATACCGACTGGCTTCTCGCCGGATCATCTCAACCACCCTTGCCATGGATGTTCGTCGGAAATTGGTCAGATTCATCGATACCTGCGCCATGCCTTCAACCATCATCCCCATCGCTTTGACATACCGCAGCCCACCGGTTGAATGCCGGATCGCCCGGGCAATCTTGTTGGCGATGCTGACATCGTCTGTGGTCAGGTAGACATTGAACGCAATCAACGGGTTGCGCGCACCGATCACGGTTGCACCAGCCCCGGTCACCGCTGAGGGTCCAAAGTCTGGTTCCCTGGCGGGATCCTGGCCAATGTCTTTTTTCAGTGTTTCATACTGGCCTTTGCGAATGCTTTCCAGGTTAACCCGTTCTGGGCGGGTTGCGGCTTCCTCATACAGGTAAACGGGGATTTTTAGCCGTTCACCCACACGCTTTCCCAAACGCCGTGCCATTTCAACACATTCAACCATGGATATGCCCGATATTGGAACAAAGGGGACAACGTCCGTTGCACCGATGCGGGGATGCTCTCCCTGGTGGTGATCCAGGTCTATCAATTCGGCGGCTTTGGCGATGGACTGGAAGGCCGCTTCTTCTACCGCGTCGGGATGACCCACAATCGTAATCACCGTGCGGTTATGATCCATATCTGAATGGCGGTCCAGGATGCTGACACCCTGAACTGCGGTGATGGCATCGACAATCGCCTCAATCACCTCGGGACGGCGCGCTTCAGAATAGTTTGGTATACACTCAACAATGGGATTTGGCATGGAGGCTCCTCTCAAGACTTTTGTTCATTATACCAAGTTACCTGGGCTGCAAAAAAGACCAGGCATTAAACCAACGATTGTTTGGTCGCATAGTGCCAAATCGCAATATTTGGTATCGAAACTGCCCATTCAGGCTATTGAATTTCAACGATGATTTTTGTTACATCAAGCAGGCTGCCCGTCACGGGACAACGGGCGTGTACTTCTTCGAAAAACGCTTTCTTTTCCTCATCGGTCAGATCGGCATCAATGAAGATCTTTTGCCGGATCTCAATCATCCCGGTTTGTTCATCTTCAGTCTTACCCATTAAGGAATCAAGATCATAATCCCCCTCGATCTCAACAGAGAAACCCGCCAGGTCAATCCGCTTTTGGGAGGCGATAATGGCAGCCATGTTGGCTTGACAGTTCCCTAAGGCAATCAATAATGCTTCGATTGGGTTCGGTCCGGCATCACTTCCACCCATATCAGCAGGTTGATCAATGACGATTGTGTGATCCCGTACTTCACATTCAATGCGCATATCACCCTTCCAGGATGTTTTAGCTTCCACAGTTTTGTTCATTGGAATCCTTTCTATTAATGACCCTTCGTAATCATGTAACCAATTGGTATTCTATCCAACCTGGCAATCCAACGCAAGCAGCGCAATCGTATTGAACCAGGTTGGAGGGTCATTGCCCTTGCTGGCGGATAGATCACGTCATTTGGGGGTATTCAATCGATGGAAATTTATTATGGGTGAGTTGGGGTTGAATCCGTATCTGTTATAAATTGCTGTAGAACTGGACGGAAATGGTGATTGTGAGGTCTCCTGCATGTACACGACAGGATAACTGCTTGGAAAAATTAATATTTCACTACAAAACTTTAATTTAAAGAATAAGCTTATTAATAATATTTACTTATCTAAGGAAACACATAAGAAATATCAATTAGACTATTGACAAACTTAAATTTAATGATACAATGGGGATGTAAAAAGCAGCTTAATTATATTTAGGTTGCCCTGCGGAAAAATTGATTTTTTCAAATTCCGCTTTAATTAAAGTAATTATAACACATTTTTAGAAAAAGCTAGTCCGTTGGCTTATAAGTGAAAAGGAGGCATAAATGAATAAAATGCCGGAGCAGTGCCCACTTTGCAAATCGGATATCATCGTAACTCGGTTCTTTTGTCCCCGCTGCGATACTGCTGTTGAGGGACATTTTCAACCTTTTGCTGGTCCTTTTGCTGACCTGACCGATGAGCAGATCAAGTTCATTTTGACATTTGTTCGCTGTGAGGGACGGTTCAACAGGATGGAAGAGGAGCTTAACCTCTCCTATCCAACATTGCGCAATCGACTGTACGATGTTATCCGGGCTTTAGGCTACGAGCCGGGTAAGGATGAGGAACCGACCCTTTCGCCAGAAGATCGACGGCGGATATTGGACGACCTC
>SLIC01000135.1 GCA_007135845.1 Candidatus Brevefilum sp. | reverse complement strand
TCTCGACCATCCGCCAAAAAACTTTTGGGTATATTTACCTTGCCAAGATCATAAGTCATTAATGCGGCTGAAGTTTGATCTTTATTCTCTTCTCTAGTGGATGTCGAAATGAACCCAATTTATGGTAACCTCGGTGGAATATGCGCGATAGGCAAGCACCTTTTACTATTCAATAAAAGTTATTGTGACTAATCGCAGTTATGATCATTTAAATTGTGAGGTTTTGATTTTCTCCTTGAAGTTATTGTAAACCTCAGTCGTAACAATTGATCATATGGCTAAGCATGAAAAGTAAATATTGCAGCCCAATTCAATTGTCGGCCATCATGTGGGTTTTGGGCATTTCCTGACAAAATGTAAACCTTTTTTCCCATAACTTCGATCCCTTGTTCTAATGTTGTACCTTGGGTAATGAGCCACCGTTCCCAGGCATCGGTACCCAAATGTGCTTCATCAAAAACACCATGACCCACAATGATAGGGATTTCGCCACTTTTTAAACCCTTTTCTAATTTCCGATCATTGCGGGATAACCGACCTGTGAACTGTGTCATCATATTCGCCAACACATACTCTGCCAGCTGGTTTACTATTTCATCACCACCATCCAATGTCATCGATAGATAAAGGAGCGCTTTGGTTACCTCTGGCTGAGTTGCTTTAGGTTTAGCACTGGTTTTAGCAGGTAATTTTACCTGGTCTGCCGCAGTGCGTGCCTTGTCTTGAAGAGACTGCTCAAGGTGTGGATCTTGTGCAAGCTTACGCAATGCTTTGACTGCCTTAATGCGAACCTCAGAGTTGGGTTTTTCCAGTGCTGTGATAAGTGGTTCCACGGATGGTTCGCCGATCTTGACCAGAATCCTGGTAGCAGTATCGCCAATGGCAGCATCGCCAAGTACAACGATTAGTGGTGGGACAGCATCTGCACCGAATTTCGCCAACCAGCGTGTGGCAGCCTGACGATTGTCTGTGTACCGAAGTGCTTCCACTAAGCCTTTGACAGCTGCCTCGCCGCCGATTTGACCCAACGCCATAATATAATCGCTCCGATAAACAAACCCGCTTTCAGAGAATTCGCTTTCTTTATGCATTGCGGCAACTAAAGGTGCAACCGCCTGTGGATTCCCCATTTTCCCAAGTAGATCAGCAGCTTGAATCCTTGTGTGCGATTCTTTGTGTTCTAGCTTTTTTATAGTAGCTGGTAAGGCAGGTTCACCTATTGCCACTAGCGCTTTATCTGCTTCTGCTCGGAGTGGTTTGTCTCTGTAACTGAGAGCAATGTCGAGCAATGGCTTAATGGCACGAGGATCGGCGATTCGACCGAGGGCTCTAACAGCGGCCTTTTGCACAGACAAGTCATCGTCCTGCAGGGCAGCTATTAACGGTTCTACAGCATCCGATCCTTTTTGAGACAGTTTTTTGATGGCGGCAGGGGTCAGGGTTTTGTCATCAGGAACCTGCTTTACAGATCTTTGTTTGTCCTTACCTTTCTGCTTTCCTTCCGCAAAAACGATGATCACGTTGGTACTGCCGCAGGCATGGCACCGATTCACCGGTGCAACACCAAAAGCGGACATGACGGAATCAGGCCCTAGCTGGGCGAGCGTTGCTTCGTCAAATTCGACATTACACTGTGCACAGATTAAATGACAAGAAGCGCTGGGGCTAATTGTAAAAAGATTTGGTGTTGATGAACCTCCGCGGTGAAGAAGTTCTCCATATGTGAGGGCCCAGTCTTTGATCCTCACAACTAACCCGATGGGATTTTCCAAACGAGCATTACGAACAAACTTATCTAAATTATTGGTAACTGGTACGACTTTGTCAGCGAAGTTACATTGTGACTGTTGCTGAGACTGTTGCTTATCTCCAAATAGTTTACGTAAAAAGTCCATATTAATCTCTCTTTCTTGGGGTTATGCGCTTAATGAAGCGTTTTATCAGCAGGGTGTACAGACAAGTCTCCGTCGCTAACACTGAACCATTGCCTGCACAGTTCTTACAAACAAACGGGGCGTAGCCCATTAAGATATTTGGCGGTTCAAAATCTCCAAAAATTACCTCCGAAATCATTTAATCCTGATAAACTTCTATTTGAATCTCTGATGCTTCAATCCTAAATATCCAGGTACTTTCTTTCCGAAATAGGTGTTACTTGATTTGGTCTGAAATGGGCCTTTCTGGAACATTTCCCTTTTCACATTTTCAACAGTTCTTTATCATTGGCGGCAAACGGTGTGGCTGGTAGTGAATCACATCCCAAAATGTTGTTTGATAGCGTCTAAATTACCCTGAATACGTTGGTTATGTGGGTCGCTCTTTAAGGCCTCTTCGACATAGTAGATGGCTTTCTTAGCATTGCCCAGGTTGGCATAACAGACACCGATGCTGAGCATTGCTATGGAATCAAAGGGGGCCACTGAAAGAATCTGTTGGTATAATCTTATGGACTCATTGGGATTAGATGCGATTTCAGCCTGGTGGCAGAGTTCAATCAAGCGTAGCGCTTCTTCTATTTCGCTGTCTGTCAACCTGTCAAGGAAGCCATAATCCACACCAACATTGATCACTTGTATCGGTTCACCTTTACGAGATGATAGAATGGAGGAAAGGTACCAAGAAGAGAGATTTAACAACTGGCGTTTTTCTTCTAAGCTAAGTCTGGGGAATAACTCTGTTTTAGACATGTTAGTTTGCCTTTTTCTATAATTGACTTTGACTGGATTTTCTGGTTGATACCGGTTTAGAAGGGTATATTTTCCTTGTTTGTAGCAGTGCGTGCTTTGATTCGAAGTGATTGGTCAATACTTGTGTCTGTTGCAAGTTTTTTTAATACATCGATTACGTCACGGCGTTTTATTGACTCAGGTTTATCAAGGGCTGTAATGAGCGGCTCAATTGCCCGGGGATCGCCGATTTTTCCTAGGGCTTCCAGGGCAGCCCTGCCCAACGCCGAATTAGAATCCTTGAGGTTTGCGATGAGTGGCTCTACAGCACGGGGATCGCCGATCTGTCTCAGGGCCCTGGCGGCACGCAGGCGGACGTTCGTGATCTGATCCTTGAGGACGGCGATGAGCGGCTTTACTGCACGGGGATCGCCGATCTGGCCCAGGGTGTAGGCGGCGGCCTGGCGCATGTCCGCGGATTGATCCTTGAGGCGTGCGATGACCGGTTCCACAGCCGGCGCATGGTCTCGGATTGATCCTTGAGGCGTTCGATGAGCGGCTTTACTGCACGGGGATCGCCGATCTGTCCCAAGGCCTCGGCGGCATCCTGTCGCACGTCCTTGTTCCGAGCCTTGAGGTGTGGGATGAGCGGTTCCACAGCCGGCGCGCCGATCCGGACCAGGGCTTGCGCGGCAGCCTGGACCACGTCCTCGTCCTGATCCTTCAGGCGTGCGATGAGCGGCTGAACAGCCGGTGCGCCGATCTGGACACAGCGGTCCCACTTTTTCTTCGCGATCCAGTAGGCCGCCCCCTCGGCACCCTGGTCAGGCTGCCAGCCCATCTCGTCCAGGGCCTCAGCGGTAGCCCGGCGCACGTTTTTCTTACCCTTGAGGCGTGCGATGAGCGGCTTTACTGTACGGGGATCGCCGATCTGGCCCAGGGCCTCGATGGCAGCCTGGCGCACGTCCCAATCCCGATCCTTGAGGCGTGCGATGAGCGGCTCAACTGCACGGGGGTCGCCGATCTGGCCCAGGGCTTGCGCGGCAGCCTGGCGCACGTCCTTGTTCTTATCCTTGAGGCGTACGATGAGCGGTTCCACGGCAAACGCGCCGATCTGTCCCAGTGCATTGGCGGCAGCTTTGCGCACTCGGTTCGACCGATCATTGAGAACCGCGATGAGCTGTGCTACTGCACGGGGTTCGCCGATCTGTCCCAGGGCTTGCGCGGCAGTCTGGCGCACGTGCCAGTCCTGATCCTTGAGGCGTGCGATGAGAGGATATATGGCGAGGGGATCACCGATCTGTCTCAGGGCTTGCGCGGCAGCCAGGCGCACTATCCAGTCGCAATCCTTGAGGCGTGCGATGAGCGGCTGAACAGCTGGTGCGCCGATCTGGCCCAGGGCTATATCTGCAGATCTACGTATCTCCGAGTCTTTATAGGATTTCAGGGCTTTGATCAGACCCTGTACATCGTTTTTCGCTTTCAGTTTCTCGATATTGGGTGGTCCGAATAGACCCATGAAAACCTCCTTTAATTATTGATCTAATGAATTTTTTCCTTGGCTACTCGCCAGGCCCTGCAAGCCAACTTTGTGCCAGTGCGCTGGCCAGCAGCGGCTCGGCCTTTTGGTGAAGGTGCTTCAGTACCACGCGAAATTGGATATTATGAAAGTCATGGTTAAGGATTAGAATCGTATTTTGTTTTCAGTAAGCAAGGAGCAATCTCTGATCAAGATTTATTCAGTATTTTCAAATTACTTGTCAATTAACGTTCCGTTGCTTCATGCAAGAGTCTTGACCATCTCATGCTCATGCTTCATGATTAAAAAGTTTTTTAAATTCTAGTTATCCTACAAATTCTGGTGTTCAAACAACTTAACTACCCAGTTTATCATCCTAGATTATTCAACACTTTATTAATTACATTGCATATTTCCCAAACTTATTCGAGTTCACCTAAGTAAAACTTCAAGTCATTTACAGTATTCATTGCCTCATAATAAGTTGGCATTACCTTTTCTTAACTGAACATCACTCAAAAACAAATATCTCGTCTACACAAACACCCTACTCACAATAGAATTCGATCTCAGCACCGCTGGAAATTGTTCCACTCAAAGGTCTGCCACCACACCCATAAGCTGTAAAATTGTAGGTTCCCGAACAAACCGCAAAGGACTGGGTACCTGCAGGCATGGAAAAAGAAAAATTCGCTGGTCCAGTCAGATTGATGGTTATCCATCCCCCTGTTGAATTGATGATTGTGATCTGGCTGTCAACCGCACATGATGGGGTGGGGGTGGATGGCGGAAGAGTATCTCTAGGTGTGGCTGTAAAGGTACTGGTTGGTGTTCTTGTTGGAGTCTTAGTTGGTGTTCTTGTCGGTGTCCTGGTGGGTGTTCTGGTGGGAGTGTTCGTTGGTGTAAATGTGGGCGTAGCAGTGGAGGTTGGTGTAAGGGTAAAGGTAGCTGTGTTGGTGTATGTTGCTGTTGCTGTGGGAGTTAATGTAAGCGTAGGACCAAGAATCTGACCCGGCCCACAACTCGTGATGAGCAGGCTCATTGCACATAATAAGATGAAAAATTCTAATTTTCTGTTGCTCATCTTAACCTCCTTTATTTTGATAGGCATACAGTATATTCACTAGTGCGATTGCGCATGAAGGCGCAAACCCAACCGCTGAGTTTATAAGAAGACAAAAATGATTCGGCCTATCTGGCCAGGTTTATATGCTGAACAGCATCAGCATAGCGTTTATAAAAG
>SLIC01000107.1 GCA_007135845.1 Candidatus Brevefilum sp. | reverse complement strand
ATCCAAAAGCTCTTTAAGTTGCGTGCGGCCCACCGCCAGCGATCCAAACTCAAAATGGATGATGTCCGGCTTAAGGCGGACCAGGGGTTGATCGAGGTAGAACTGGCGCAGAATACCCCAGCCAAAACGGCGCCAGCCGCGATATAAGTACCGCAGCGCACTGCGGGGTGATGTAAGCAGTCCGTACAGCAGCCCTGGGATTAGCAGCAGGGCTGCCAGCCAGCGCGGCCTGTGGGGCCAAACTCTGTGAACCCGTCTCTTCAGGCCTGGGGCATCACGCAGTTCAGGAAATTTTGCCCAGGCGTCCCAATCGATTTGCTGGCACACGATGTGCACATCCCAGCCGCGTTCAAGCAGACCCAGGAACTTGCTGACAATGAAGGTCTCAGAAAGCTGCGGGAAGATTTGTACAATCAGGATCAGCTTTTTTGACTTTGAAGCATTTGTGGTCATCTGCAGGCCGCCAGGGTGACGTTATAAGTTGCCATCTGAATCATACATGCAATAATGAAAATGACGATGATGATCAAGGATCCTGTCAGTGGTGTGGTAGATCACTTTAATTGGTGTGCGCATGGATAAAAACCCATTCTTTTTCAAGAGGGATCGTTCATTTTGATTGTTTGCATAAGCCAGTATATACTGGCAGTTTTCGGACTGTGCACGTTGAAGAATGGTTGTAAATAGAGATTGCGCTTCTTGAAGGCTAAAAGCTTGCCAAGCATAAACATAAAATGCCTGTTTGGTGCCCTCGCAGATGGCATAACCGCCTTGCTGGCTGCACAGCGTTTGGATGTTTGCCTTGAAAGGGACGCTATACCGCCAGTTTAAAAAGGCGGTATCATGCAGGATATGTGGTTTGGTAATGCTCGCTTGATGCGCAGAAATCCGCTCGGCAACATCCTTCCATCCACCCAACAGAATGCCCTTTACAGACTTTTTGGCCCTTTTTCTGTTCTTGAAGTCAAAATACGGGCGGACAACTTTTGCCATGATGGGGATGATCCTCTTGAAACGAGCTTTTAATACCCATCGCATGATCACACTTGGGTCAATTGGCAATACCATTTTTATTGGTCCAATCAACGGCTTATAGCCAATTCTTGCCATGGTAATATCCGCCAGCGGGCTGGGCTCGCTGCCCAGCGTGACCAGACCTCGATCCATTGCCACAGCAAACAGCATGGATCCCAATCCTTTTTGGCGAAAGTCATCATCAACCATTAAATCACAAGCCCATTGGGCACCATATACCCTACCATCAACCCGCAGTCGGTCTGGGATCAAGCCCAACTGTCCCACAACCTGGTTGTTTACTACCGCCAGCAGCAGCCCGTTCACATCGCCAGTTAGCGGCCCTTTGAACTTCCAGCGGTTATAGGCTTCATCCCGGCGGCGGGTTTTACCAGGCCACATCTTTGCGGCAAAAGCTTGATGGGATTGAACCCAACTATCTGAATAGGGGAAGATGACCCCCTGGGATTGTTTGAGCAGTTGTTCTCGTTTTTTTTGAAAATCGGTCATTGGGCTTCCTGCTTGATCAAATTGCTGGCAGTTTGGGATTCTAACCGGCCCTGCGACTGGTATTGGGCAGCTAGTTTTAGAAATTGCACCAGGTTTTCGAGGCTTTCTTCCCGGCCGAAGCTCAACGCAGCAGGATGGCCACTGACCACCAGACGGCCGCCCTGGCTGCTGACCCTGTTTAACAACGTCTGGGCAACAGTGTCAAAGCCGAAAACATGGCTGGGAACGCAGACCACACCGTGCGCTGAGGACCAGGCCCGGTTCAGGTTTTGATCCTGACGTGATTTTTTGGAAAACTTTTTCCAGATCGGGCGATAGGCAACCCGGCTCCAACGGTAACCCGCTGCTTGGATGTGCTTAAGCATGGCACCTAAATCGGCGCCAGGGTACCAGTGACCAAAGACACGATCGCCCAGGCTGAATGCCCCCCTGGCGTACCAGCTCATCGGACGGCTGAAAGGTAAAATAAAGCCTGTGACTGCCCCTTCAATACCGATACAGGTCTCCAGGGCATCTTTGCTGCGGGCTAGTGAACGCTGAATCTGAATTTTATCAAGGTAAGGGAACCATTCATGCTTCCAGGAATGGGAGGCGATCTCGTGCCCCAACGTGAAAATTTTTTTGATTTGCTCCGGTATGTGATAGGGGTATTGCCCGGGCTCAGCGCCAAAACCTACGCAGGCAAAGGTCATCTTGATTTGTTGGGAACCAGCGAGATCCAATATCTTTTCAACATTTTCGTACTCACGAAGAATTTTACTCTCATCAAAATTATAGGGATAGCTGGCATTGATTTGCCCCACGGCGCCGTCATAGTCCCAGATAATGCATAATTGCCCTTTATTCACGTTTGAATCCTTAAGCTGAATTTTTAGAAATTCTCTGAAAGAGGTCGATAAATTGTTCAACCTGTTGATCCAGGACAAAATCCTGCAGGATGCGTTTTCTTCCGGCAACACCCATCTGCCGCCGCAGGCTTGGATCAGCAGCCAGCTTTTCAAGGGCGCAGGCTATGCGATGAGGTTCTCGCAGCGGCACAACAAAGCCTTCCACACCGTCGGTGACGGCTTCCCGCATCCCGCCGCAGTCGGTCGTCACCACCGGCAAGCCGCAGCTCATCGCCTCCAGGACAGCGTTGGCAATGCCCTCGCTGACGCTGGCGAGCACAAAACAATCGGCCTTGTGCAGTTGATTACGCACCTCGCTGGGCGTCAGCCGGCCTTGCAGCGTGACGCGCGCTGTTAAACCCAAATCATCCATTGTAAAGAGGATATTCTGCCGTTCAGGCCCCTGGCCGATGATGTGCAGCTCAGCATCCACACCGACATCCACCAGGTGCCGGAGCGCCATCAGCATCGTCTCGTACGCCTTAGGCCAGATGAGTGAGCCGGTGGTGACGAGGGTGAAGCGTGTATTGCGGGGTGGTCGGGATGGGGGCCTGAAAAAATCGGGGTCGACGGCCGGGCGGATGATGCGGCATTGGTCGGGGTGTACGCCCAGGTTGAGCACGGTTTGCTGAAGATCGGCTGAGACACAGTGCACGGCCGCCGCTTTTTGGAGAGAAGCCCGCAAACCTTTTGTGTAAGCTTCCTGCCCGGGCAGGTGGGGGCGGATGTTGACCTGGCTGCCGCGGCAGGAGACGACCACCGGCATACCCAAGTCATACAGCCCTTGATATTCGATCGCATTCGAGTTCCAGGGGAAGTAAATCACGTCCCACACACCCTTCATAAAGGGCAGATATTCGTAAAGCCTGAAGAAGGCTTTGCTCAGGGATTTGCTGCTTTGCAGATGAGTAAACAGCCAGCGCAAACGGTGAGTGGAAAAATGGGTGAATAATAAGGCTATCAGCCGGCTTGCCTTGACGATGAAATTACCCTTCCAGGAAGGTGCCCATAACAGATCAACATAGTCAATCGCCATAATTTGGTGATGCGTCTTTTTATCTCCGGCAATGCTGACGTGGATGCCCGCGGCCGCAAGCCCTGTGACCAATCGATTGAGAAATGTAACCGGAGTGCTGCCAAAACGGACGATTAATACACGGAGGGGTTGCGTTTCAGCCATAGGCCTCCAGCCAGGCCGAGAGGGTCAGCAGCATCGAGGCGGCATAGCCGTTGGCCGCGCCGGGTGCGGCATAGAAATCAGAAAGAAAGGCCGCCAATTCAGACCGGGGTGTGACGTCATGCAGCTTCAGCCCGGGGGTCAACAGCCATTGCTCCAGGCCCGCCCGGCCGGCGGGGTTGAGGAACTGCACCTCCCAGTTGCGCTCAAACACCTGTTTACGTTTGATCATGCGACCGAGCTTTTTGAGGGCGCGCCGGGGCAGCATCCAGGTGTTGAAGTGGAGATATTGATACAGGTTGGCATCATAATAGGTTTGCCAGGGCACCTGGGCCAGGTCAGGACCGTAACGTTTGAGGTACTCGATTTGGAATTTCCGTCCCGCCATGGGCTTGGAAGGCTGGCGGCAGAAGAAGTCCGCCAAGCGCTGGTCGTAGAACGGCACTAGGTGGACCAACCCCAGCTGGTAAGCCCGCAACGAGGGCAGCGTCCAACGGAAGGACCACTGCCAGGTCTTCCAGGCTTTGACCTTGAAATCGAGGTCCCGGATGGTGTCTAATTGGCTGATTCCGCCCATGATTTGGCCTGAGACCCAGCCCTCCTGGTCAGGCGGCAGCCAATCCCTGAACAACGGCAACAGGTGCTGGGCACCGTTCTTGGTAAACTTTTTTAACATCTTCATCACCAGGGCCTGATCGGTTAGTTGTTCAGAGACATCTAAAAAGCCCATATCGTCCAGCCAGACGTCCATCCAGTGCGCGGCCAGCACATGCGAGGCCTGTTCCCCGAGCTGGTCGGCCACGTCCACCTGGCGGGTGAGGGTCAAGTCCTGGAAACCCTCAATAGCTGCCAGGGCGCGCTCGAGCTGGTCAAAGAGGTACGGCCGGATGGCCCAGGTGGTCAGGTCGAGGTTTCGCTTGCGTGCCAGCTGGCGGGCAATCGCCGTTTCAACTGAATCTTCACCATAACCATAGCTGAAAAAAAATAAATCTTCCGCCTGGCAGCTGGATGGGTCAGTCAGGGGAACCAGTGTACTGCGCGAGTCGAGCCCGCCCGAGATGGGCACCGCCACCGCTTTGCCGTGCACCTGCTCCCAGGTGACGGTGTGGAACAGCTCTGTAAATTCAGCCAGCGCATCGGCCTGGTTGAAACTTGGGTCAGGTTCGTGGTACCAGCGCCAGGTTTGTTGCTGAGAAAGTTGTATTCCACAGGCGTCGAAAAGGGTGTGGGTGGCGGGTTTAAAGACGCGCACATCCTTCCAGTAGGTGCGATCCCCGAGGAAGAAGCCGAACTGGCAGAAGCTGCCGATAGCGTGCCAATCGAGGGTTTTGGATGAGGCTGCCGCGGCGACTGCTGGAGAAAAGGTGCCGACAGCCGAACGCTTGCCATCACTGGCATGGTAAGCGTGGATTGTGCCAAAGCGATCGGTGAGGGTGTGCCAGCGCTGGCGGGCGTGCTCATAGGCGAAGATGATGAAGTGGCCGTTGAGGTCGGCCGAGGTCTCCAGGGCGTGGGGTAAGTTTGGCTGGGGATCGCCGTAGAACTCGCCGATGACCCAGATCTGCCAGCGGTCATCCTGGTAAGTCGTGAGCGGGAAACCGTGCCAGCATGCATCAGATTCCGTAACCCATAATGCTGCACCGTTGAATGTCCCGATGTGCTTCCATGGGCTGCTGCTGCGCGTCGGCAGTTTGACCTCTGGATCGAGATATGTTATGAGAAAATCACCAAGTGTTTGTTGCATTATATGATTCAAGATTCACCGGGATACCCCGCGGGCACTGTGAGGCGCAAAGACGCAAAGGGTTTTAAAATATAAAAAACGAAAAAACATAATTCTTAGCGTCTTAGCGTCTT
>SLIC01000031.1 GCA_007135845.1 Candidatus Brevefilum sp. | reverse complement strand
TAAAACAGATCCAGATGCGACATTTATGCGCACGAAAGACGATCATCTAGGCGATGGGCAGTTGAAGCCATCCTATAACGTTCAAATCGGCACTGAGAATCAATTTGTGGTTGGATACAGTATCCATCAGCATGCAGCAGATACTAGTTGTTTTATCGAACATATGGAACGTGTCAGACACTATATGGGGGAATACCCAGAGACGGCGGGAACCGATGCGGGGTATGGCAGTGAAGAGAATTATGTATTCCTGAAAAACAATAAAGTTGTACCCTTCGTAAAATACAACACTTTTGATCAAGAAGACAATGAGAATTACAAGTCGAAGAAAAAGAAGAAAAAGAAACGCTATCAACAGAAGGACTTCACATACTTACCTGACGAAGACCAATTTGTATGTCCCCAAGGAAAGCGGCTGGTGTATAAGTTTACGAAAGAAACGAAAACCGATAATGGGTATGTAACTTCGCGTCGGGTCTATGAGGGAGTTGAATGTGATCAATGTCCTTCAAAGGCTGCCTGCACTACATCGAAATACAAACGTGAATTATGGATTAGTTTTGAATTATTGGAGATGAAGGAGGAGGCTCGCAAGTATTTATTGTCTCCGCTTGGCAAGGAAATGCGTTCACAACGCTCCACGGACGTTGAAACTGTCTTTGGCAGAATAAAGCATAATTGGGGATTTAGAAGGTTTATGTTGAGAGGCTTAGAAAAAGTCAGTACTGAGTGGGGCATAATGTGCATAGCCCATAATATGGCAAAAATAGCAGCTCAATAAACTGCTATTTTTGTGTTTTTGTTCGTGGACAAGGTAAAAACAGG
Source organism: Candidatus Brevefilum sp. (assembly GCA_007135845.1). The sequence continues at coordinate 4,698 of SLIC01000031.1, read as the reverse complement.
TCGAAAATACTGAATTTTTCTGAGAAACAGAATATCTTTAATTTTTAATCCGTTACATCCTTACTTTTTAGACAACCCCTGTTTATTTTCTGTTATCATCACGATCACATCCCGCTGGGATGGGGAAGTGATGTACCTGTTACCTAATATTTTCTGTCAACATTATTCAGGACGGGTCATGGTGAACTATTCACCACTCACCATTCACTATTCACATTTTTCCTGAGATTGCTTCCTTGCAGGACGCTACGTAGTTTGTAGGGCGGGTTCCGGTTTTAAACCCGCCGTTATTTGTTTTCCACCAAAGGAACATAGATCAAATCAGCTTGGTTCACGATCGAATCTTATCACCAGAAAATCCAGGAGGGATGACAAAGTGATCTCAGAATTGCCCATGGAGAACCATTCACTATTCACTATTCCCTATTCACATACTTTCAGCCAAACACATTCAACCAGGCGGTGAGGTGCCGGGCGAAGTCGGCCATGATGGGCTGGCACTGGGCTTCAAAGAAGGCATAATCCTGGTAGGCTTCACCGGCGACCTCGTCGACCAGGTCGGAGACGGTACGCAGGATCAGGCATGGAACCTGGTTGCGCTGGGCGACCCACGCGATCGCGCCAGACTCCCAATCAGCGGCGGCAGCATTAAAGCGGCTTACCAGCTCGGGCACCTGCGCGGGCAGGATGTCGCGGTCGGCGGAGACGAGGGTGCGGATGGTAACCGGCTGGGGCGGCGGGTTCGGCAGCCAGGACAGGTCGAACTCGACGGTGTAGTGGTCCAGCGCGGCCGCACTGTCGGCCATGGACTCAATAATGTCGTAGATCAGGGTTCTGCTGGGTAGGATCACCTCGCCTCGTTTCGCATAGCCACTTAGGCCGCCGCAAGTACCCAGGTTGATCACCCGGGCGGGCTGCCAGCGGTCGATGGCATATTGCGCCGAACCGGCGGCCGCCACCTTGCCCCAGCCGCCGTGCAGAAAGCACACGGTCCGGCCGTCAATGCCGGTTGTGAAACACTCACCATAAGGCGTGGTGAATAAATCTGCCTGGAGAAAGTGGGGTAAGAAGGCGCGCCACTCTGCCCCGGCGGAGATCAGCACACAGGCATCAACCTGTTTAGTCATTGATTGAGGATTTTCTACCCAGTGTGGCCATATAGACCACGAACATCTCGGGAGGATTGAAGCCCAGCAGCGCATCCGCGGCGTCATCGTCATAAGCGCCGATGGCGCACACGCCGCAGTTGATCGATTCAGCTGCCAGGTGCAGGTTCTGACAAACGTGACCGGCGTCGAGGTACAGGTAGCGGTAACTGCGCTCAGAATAGCGCCAGACGGTGCGGTAGGGCACGGCCGCCCAGATGAAGGTGACCGCGCTGGTGGCCACGTGCCGCTGACCCTTGCAGGCCTCGGTGAGCTGCTCGTTGAAGTCCTCATCGAAACGCAAGGCGACCAGTTGATGCTGGCTGGACACGTAGCGGTACAGCCCAGGCTGCAGACCCGCCACATTGTTGATCGAGAGGTAGGTCTCAAAGGGGTGCCGGCAGCCGGCCGAGGGGACCGTGCGCAGGGGCACCGCTCGCTTTTCATTGATCTCCTGGATGCCCTGCGTCAGCCACAGCAGGTAAGCCAGCTCTTCCAGCGAAAGGGCGTCTTCGCTGTAGCGGCGGTGAGAGCGGCGGTCTTCGATGGCCTGACGCAGGTCAAAACTGCCCAGGTCGATCGTTTCTGGGTGGGGCAGGTCAATCAGCGGTTGGCCTTCTTCTAAGGGTATTTCATAGGGGGGTTGGGGTTTACCCTGGCGCTGGTCAGCATCGCTGAGGTTGGGGTACTTGGTTTGCTCGACAAAGGCATAGCCTCGATCTTCGGTCATCTTGATTGCTCCTTTTTTATTGGTTATTTATCGACAGTCTGCCAGTATTTACGTTTCAGCCCGTCTGCGAAGCGTCCTGAAAGGGCTGTGGGTTCTTCAAATGTGTCAAAATCAAATCCTTGTGCGATTAAAAAACGATGGGCGTCATCTTCACTCCCAGCGTTGGTACCCGGGTGAAGCAGGATCAGCCCGCCATTGCGCACCACGCGGCGCATCTCGCTGTACTCGGTCTCAAAATCCTCGCCGAACACGTGCCCGGCCATGAGGATGTCGGCAAAATCTGCCTCAAAGGGGATTTGCATTAGGGTCCCATCGATGGGGTAGACGTTGTCCAGCCCCAGCCGGGCGCGCTTGTCCCACATATAGCGGCGCAGGTTGGCGACCGGCTCGACCGCATAGACGACCCTTGGCTGGGGGGCGACGGTGAAAGCCAGCCGCCCGGTGCCCGAGCCGATGTCCAGCACGACCTTCCCGCCGAAATCAGCCATCGACAGCAGCGAGCGGTCGTCCCAGGTGAGGAATTCAAGCCTGTCGTAAATTTGGGGGTCGAGCACGTAGATCAGCCAGTCCTGGATCGAATCGAGCACAGCCCGTTCGGCCTCTCGCAGTGCCTGGGGGGTGGCATCGGACTCCCCCAGGGCCAGGCATCCTTCCAGGTAAGGCGTAATCGGTGGGTGGATGCGGGCTAAATACCAGCCCACAGCGGGATGGGCGGCTAAAGCCGTGCCCATGGCGGCATCGGGTTGACGCTGGGCCAGGTAGGCAGCGTGCAGCGGCTCCAGCAGGAGCAGTGCGTTAAAGTCTATCTCTGTGACGTCGAGCCAGTTCAGACCGGACACGGCCAGCCTCTTTAGAAGCGGATGGCCATGGCGATCATCGAGATGATCATGATGACGGCAATCAGCGCCATCACGATCTGGTACACACGGAATGATTTCGGTTTTTTCTCTTGTTTTTTACTCATAAGTTGTCCTTACTCTAATTGTAACTTGATTGACTGTGCCATATCAAGCGTGATGCCCTTAATTTCGGCGATTTGTTCAGCGCTGGCGTCTTTGATCCCGTCGATGGAACCAAACGCCTGCAGCAGGGCTTTGCGGCGGGCAGGCCCAATGCCGGGGATCACGTCCAGCCGGGAGGTCAGCCCCTGCTTGGAGCGGCGTTTGCGGTGGGCGGTGATGGCGAAGCGGTGGGCTTCGTCACGGATGCGCTGCACCAGGTACAGCCCCTGGGAGTGACGCTCGAGGTAGATCGAGTCGTGCTGACCGGGAACGAACAGCTCCTCCTCGCTTTTGGCCAGCCCGGCCACCGGTACTGCATCGAGCAGGTTGTAGGCTTCCAGCACGGCAACAGCCCGACTGAGCTGACCCTTACCGCCGTCTACCAGCAGCAAATCGGGCAGCACGGCAAAGGCCGGGTCGGGCGGCTTTCCGACGGTATCGCCTGCCTCCTGGGCCGCCTGCCAGCGGCGAAAGCGGCGGTTGAGCACCTCCTCCATGCTGGCAAAATCATCCTGGCCGAGCACGGTTTTGATGTTGAAGCGCCGGTACAGCTTTTTGGTTGGCGTGCCCTGCTCGAACACGACCATGCTGCCTACGCTGGCCACACCCTGGGTGGTCGAGATATCGTAGCACTCGATGCGTCCCGGGGGTTCGGGCAGGTCGAGGGCTTCTTGCAGTTCTGCCAGCGCCACCGTTTGGCGGTTCTTGTCGGCCTCCCAGCGGGTGCGCAGCGAGTTGAGCGTTTCGACCGCGTTCTCAGCCGCCATATCAACCAGCTCGCGGTTGAGGTCCTGGTGGGGGACGGTGATCTCGACCGCTTCACCGGGTTTGCGGCTGTTGAGCCACTGGTTGATGATCTGCGCTTCGGCCAGCTGCTCGGGCAGGAGCACCTGCTGCGGCACAAAAGCCGCCTGGGCGTAAAACTGCTTGACGAACTCGGCCAGCACCTCGCCGTCTGCCTCCTCCTCGGTGCCCTCCAGGATGAAGTACTCGCGGCCGATCAGCTTGCCAGAGCGGATGAAGAACACCTGCACACAGGCTTCACCGTCGGCGCGGGCCATGGCAATCACGTCGGAGTCGGTCTGGTCGCTGCTGACGACCTTCTGGCGCTCGACCACCCGGTCGATGGCATTCAGCTGATCGCGGATGGCGGCGGCCTTCTCGTACTGCAGGTCTTCGGCGGCATCCGCCATGGCCTGGGTCAGGCGATCAACCACCGGCCCGGTGCGCCCCTCGAGGAACTGGCACAGGTCGTCGATCACCTTGCGGTAATCGGCCTGGTTGATGGCGCCGATGCAGGGCGCGGTGCACAGCTTGATATCGTAATACAGGCAGGCGCGGGAATCCGTCCCGGTGATGACGCGGTTGCACGTCAGGTAGGGGAAGATCTTGCGCAGCAGGTCGAGCGTCTGATGCACCGCCCACACACTGGTGTAGGGCCCGAAATAGCGCGAGCCGTCCTGCTTCATCTGGCGGGTCACGGTCACCTTGGGGAAGGGGTCGGCCCAGTGCACCTTGATGTAGGGGTAGCGCTTGTCGTCCTTCAGGCGCACGTTGTAACGCGGCTTATGGCGCTTGATCAGGTTCATCTCGAGGATCAGCGCTTCCAGTTCGGAGGCCACCACGATCCACTCGATATCGGCAATCTCACGCACCAACTTGTGGGTTTTGGGGTCCTCCCCGGCGCTGGTGTGGAAGTAAGAGCGCACCCGGGCGCGCAAATTGACCGTCTTGCCGACGTAGATGATGCGCCCCTGGCTGTTCTTCATCAGGTAGCAGCCGGGCTTATCGGGCAGCGTATCGAGGATGCCCTGCAGGTGTG